>JAHDBB010000157.1 GCA_020630635.1 Chitinophagales bacterium | reverse complement strand
AAAAATAGTCTGCCTCAAAAATGACGATTATTTACGCATAGGTACTTAATAACTACGAAAAAAAATAGAAAATATTATTAAAAAGTTTTTTTTGTAAAAACTATCTTATAGATATAAGATTCAACAAAAAAATTACAGCTTACTATAAAACAACTTTTTACACTTATTACATTAGAAGAATTTGATTAATCACATAATTGTTTACAACTCATATACAGATAAAATCAAATTAAAAAATAATTAAACTGTAATGTCATAAACGCTTTTTTTTTGACAAAATAAGGACATTTCTATTCCTCATAACCCTTATTATCCCTGTTATTAATCAAAATTTTTTAGATAAAAAACATCACCATAAAATGACCTTAAAAACACTATAAACAACTGATAATCAATTCAAAAATATTTTCAACTCAAAATAAAAGTGCGACTTTTTGAAAAAAATGTAATCATCTCTTTTCGCTTGCTCATTTATATTTGTAGTATCAATTTATTTTTTAACTATAAAATATATTAAAATGAAAAACAGATTATTTAGTATTCTTCCCCTTGTTCTTTTTTTATTATCAACTCCTGCTTTCGCAGACTTAACTTTTATGTGTACAGCTATCCCTGGTGCTGCTACTACATTTATTAATGCCGATGATCCTGCAAATTATACCCCTGGAGTTATAGACCTCTCTTCTGGTACAACTGTGGATTTTGTTTGGAAAGAAAATAATCCCAACTTTGATATTAACCATGTCCGATTTGATGAACGAGATTATACCCAGACTAATGTGACTGATAGTACAGGATGGAGATATATAGGTTGGGCCAACCATGATGACAACAATGGTATGATTGATGATACGACCTTTCATAATACCTATACTTGGTTAGTTCCTTCAAACTATTCAGGTTCAACCATTGAAATAAGAATTACTGACTATGCTCAACATCATGATGGTACACCTCCTCATCAAATGAATACTTTTACTATTGTCTGCACAGTAGATGGTAGTGCTAAGAAGGAAAGCTACCTTACTAATCCTGGCATTGAAGTAACTTGTTTCCCTAATCCTGTTATCAATGAGTTAAAAGTGTTTAGTGACAACTCAGATGTTCCTATTGAGAGTATCCAGTTGTATGATATGACAGGAAATGCTATAAGAACTTACTTTTATGATAAGACCTTTATGGAGACGATTGATGTGGCAGACTTGCCAAAAGGAACCTATGTGGCTATTATCAATGAAGAAAGTCAGGTGAAAATCGTTAAGAATTAATCTGAAATTTTACATCTCAGTCTTTATACTTCTAGCAGTCTTGATAAAAAGTCAAGGCTGCTTTTTTATTTGGCATAAACCGTCATTTTTTCTTCTACTTTTGATAAAAGCCAAGGACGTTCTGCAAAAGCTTTATTGCTATTGAGTTCATCCTGCATCTTGTAGAGTTTTTTGATGTCCTTGTGAGATTGAACCCCTACTAAACGAAAGACCATATTGATAAAATGTTTATTGATTAGTTTGTTGCCTTCGGATAAAAAGGAGTCCCTAGATATTTGTACTCGAAAGGCATTCATCATAGAATCTAACAGGTCTATTTCGTCTTGTTCATAGTAGGTTTTGATTTGAAGGCGTTTGATGTCAAACATAAAAAAGGCATCTTTGCAATCGGTGATATTGAATAGCAAATCCGCCGCTTCTTGAAATCTTTTTTGATGAAAATACAAAAGAGCTAAACAGTAATGGTGTAAGGAAGGTAATTGGTCATCGGGTAAGGTGTGGTGATAGTCTTGGATGAATTGTTCTGTCCATTCGTATTCTTTGATTCGGAGCGCAACGACGACCATGTTGCGGAATTTTACAGGATAAAAAGCCTGTTCATAAAATACAAGCTCTTGTTCTAACTCATACTTATATAGTTCCAGTAATTCACTATAATAGTCTTGCCCATTGATATTGTTTGTTTGTTTATGAATCACATATACTTCTAAAATCTTATATATATCTCTCAATGTTTTTTTATCAATATCTTTAACATTAAAAGAACTAACACTATTCTTTAGATTTTGATAACTCTCTTGATTCTGATTTTGGAAGAACATAAACACCATATAAAAAAGTTGAATGGAAGATGGGAATTTAATCAGTTCTCTATCTTCAAAAAAAGCTTTGATAGAATTGGTTTCAATTTTTTCATTTTTGGGCGTATTAAACATTAACGAATTCTGATAACTAACAAAAGTAAGATGCAAAGTTTTGTATAAGTAAAAATTTTGGAGTTTATCTAATGTGTTTTGTAATTCTTCTTCGTGAGCTTTATTGACATTTTTACGCATATTTTTAATCAAAAAGCTATTGTTTACTCTTAGTTTGGCATTAGCAACTAAATAAGATTGAAAAAAATATTGATAGTCTCCTAATTTTTTATTCTTTTTCTCCCAAGACTGTATTTGAGATTTAAAAAATACTTCAAGATCATTATCAATACAGTAATTAGCCATCAGTTGATGTTGTACTACTTCTTCTTTTTTTAGCTGATGATAAGTAATAAACTGCTCTAAGAGCTTTAAGGTTTTAGACATCAATCGTCGAATTCGAGCATCTTCAAATGCTGTTTCTGGATATAATAACTGATAACAAAACTCTTTGCTCAACTTCTCAGACTGATAGTCAGGTGAAAATTGCAAAAGATGTTTAACCAACTTGATGATCTTTTCATTTTTATTAAAATAAGGAGACTGAAAAAAATCCAGAAGGGAGGTATGATCTTCTTCTTGAATGGTTTTTAACAATGCCAATAATTTACTGTCATGCATACAATCAATCTGTTTTTAAAGCAGGGATTCTATATCAAAATTTTGTATTGTGTCCTTTAAAAGATTAATTACTTTTTGGAGAGAATAGTTCCTCTTTCATAGCACTAGGTCTCCCCGCTATCCGTTCTCATTACTGCTGCCTTGCTATAAACTTAAGCTTCACGCACAACGCAGTAATACCACTTCTATCGGGTCTAGTTGAATTTAGATAGAACTTTTAGTAACTGTTTTGGTGGATTATAAAAACAAAAGTATAAAATGTCAAAATATAACCAATTTAACAAGATTTGAACATACAAGAAAAGTCTATTTTAGGGACACGCATAACAAATAAAAATATGCATTACACAAAAAACAGGGTGCTTCTCTTTAAAACACTATAAACAACTATTTATCAAATTGTTATACAAAACCACTTATCATAATTAAAAAAACATACTATCTGTAACATAATTAATAATAAAACAAAAACACATTAAAAAAAACACCATAAAAAGCCTTCATATTGACTTTAAGCTAAAATTAGCATATTTTCGTGTCAATTTTTCTTCTCTCCATCTGTATTTTAGTTAAATAGGCAAAGTGACATTTTTTAAAAAATGTAATTAAAAATCCTTTACAGCTTTACTTATCTTTGATGTATCAATTCATTATTTAACTTTTAATACAGATTTATCATGAAAAACAGATTATTTACTTTCTTAACTCTATCGAGCTTTTTCCTTACCTTTTCATTTAATGCCTTTGCTGACATTACTGCTGTATGTTTAGCTGTAGCTACAACCAATGGTCCTATTGAAACAGTTCTTGCTGAAACATTAGATGGTGTATCAAACAATACAGTCTATGCTATAGAATCAGGTAAAGATCTAATGATTAACTGGGTTTCTCCTGAGGACTTAGGTTATGTGTATATTGAATACTATAACTACACTCAAGGAGGCGATTGGATTTATATTGGTCCTGCTTATCATAATACCGAAATAAGTTTATCAGCCAATAGTTATGACTGGCATGTACCACCTGCAATCTCTGGTGATAATGTTTATGTTAGAATCCGACCTGCTAATAATTCTGGTATTTCTGCATCTTACGCCTGTCTTGTTGATAGTGGTACTGCTAAAAAAGAAAATAGTTTCTTGGACCCTACTAGCATTGAAATAAGCTGTTTCCCCAACCCAGTAGTCAATGAACTTAAAATTACAACGACCAATCCCAACAATACCATCCAAAGTATTCAAATATATGATATGAATGGTAATGCGGTTAGAAGCCAATATGTAGACCACTCTTTTATTGAGACGATCAATGTAGCAGACTTACCCAAAGGAACCTACCTTGCTATTATTAACGAAGAACAATTTGTGAAAGTTGTTAAAAACTAAAATCTCCACCATATTGATGAGTTTAAAAGCAGCATGGACTTTGGGTTCATGCTGCTTTTTTATTTGACATAAAGCGTCATCTTCTCTCCTACTTTTTCCAATAGCCAAGGACGCTCCGCAAAGAGTTTATCACTTTTGAGTTCTTCTTCCATCTTTTGAAGTTTTTTGGCATCATTGGTGGATAGAATCCCTATTAATACTGTAAGGTTTGACTGTATTAATGCCGCTGATTTTGAACAACAAGATTATGTTGGTTGGAACTACCATGTTTATGCGGATGATTATACCAATAAGTTTCAATGGACCATACATTCTTCTTTGATCAACACAACCGTTTATCTTCGAGGAAGTGATATGAACAACACAATAGATGCCTTTTTCATTGCGATTCAGGTTGTACCACCTACAGGTAAAAAAGCCAGCTTCTTGACGGCTCCAGAATTTAGCGTAAGTTGTTTTCCCAATCCTGTGGTCAATGAATTGAAAATCTTTAGTGACAATTCGGACAGTCCGATTACCAGTATTCATTTATATGACATCCAGGGCAATGCGATTAAGACTTATTACTATGAAGAAACATTTATGGAGACTATAGATGTAGCAGATTTACCCAAAGGAACTTATGTGGCCATCATCAATGAAGAAGAATTTGTAAAGGTAGTGAAGAACTAAACAGGGCTTTGAGATTTATTTTTAGATAAGGAGCGCAGGGTTGAGAGCTTCGTTGCAAAGGAAAGTCCCGCTATCCGTTCTCATCCCCCTTGTAGAGCAAATTCATGAATTTGCTCTACAAGGGGGATACCACTACTATCGGGGCTAGTTGGTTATGGACACCACTTTTAGTTTCTGCTCAAATCTTAAAATTAAACCAATAATTTAGTCAACAAATTTAAATTAGATCAATTTATCTTTACATACACTAAGCAGCATTGACAATAGGTTAATGCTGTTTTTTTATGCAATTTATTTTTTATTAAAACAAAACACTATATATTTGCCAAGCAAGTATGCTATTTTTTTAGAATTACCATATAAAGACTTATCATTGTAGCTAAAAACATAAAAATATTTATTTATTTTTGTAACAAAATAATAAAATAGGGTCAATACAACTCAAATTTTACAACAATTATAATTGTATTTTTTTTCTTATCAATCTGTTTTTCATTCATTTTTATAATACAACTGTTGGATTTTGAGCAATGTATTGACCTTTTATTTTGGACAGTCATTTTCCACAAGTCACATCACAACATCCTCACTATCAATCAATTACACACCAAAAATACATACAATTATATAAATTACATTATATTTCTGGTCACAATTATCTAAAATTGTAATTAAAAACACACATATTCTATTTTATATTTGTATTAGAAAACAAGGGACAATTCAAAAAAAATGTAATCAAAAAGAAATCTATTCTATTTTATATTTGCATCATAGAAAAAAACAAAATTAAAAACCTTTTAGGAATGGATAGAAAATAAAGGTACATTCTTTCGGCAAAAAGATTTTTCAACTCTAAAGCGATTCAACAAAAAACGGACGGTCTGACGTTTCAGTCATAGCAGAAGCTCAATGAGACTTTCAAATGGTCCGACATCTCGGAAATAGATTGGAAAATATTAAGTCGAACTGGCGTACCAGTGAAAATGAACATTTATTTTTGTTTCATTCCTTATTAATAAAACCTATTACTATGATCTAATTATTAACTCAAAAACTGATTAGAAAAAGGCAGGCAACAAAAAAGGACCATCAATTCTAAATGAAATTGACAGTCCTACTTTTAAGATTGACAGATTAAAAGTAAACATTTCCTACCTATTTTCCTAACCTTTTGACCTTATCTGGTTCTTTAATAAGCAAGATTGCTTTTGTTCGTAAAACAAAAGACAGGAGAGGTATGTCCACATATCATCGTTGTTTTAATACAAAAAACAAGTCGCCCCATTCAATGGATTGCTATTCCTATGATTTTTTGCAAAAAAGAACCAAACACTTTTAACTTATTTTTTCACTCATTTTAATTTATTAATTATGAGAACTTATTTACTCTTACCATGTTTACTTTTACTTGCATTTACACAAATCAATGCACAAGAAAAACCAACCTTTGAAGGTTCAAAAATTACTAATGTAGAAAAAAGTAGTGAGGATGTCTTAAAAACCATCTTTAAAACTCAAGAACTCTATGAAGTGAATATCCAATCTATTCACGATTATACACAAGATAAAGACTATGATATTGAGTTTGATCTCAATTTTGGCACTGATTATAACTTTGATATAGCTATCGAAAAAGTTAACTATCGAGCGGAGAACTATGTACAAAGAATTGCTACTGAAGCTGGAATTATTACAGAACCAGCAGGTGAAGTTGTTACTTATAAAGGAGCCACTAATTTAGATTTAGAAAATAAAATCAGAATGACCATTTCTGAGGAGAAACTGTATGGATATTTTAATGTAGATGGCGAAGAATTTTTTGTAGAGCCTCTTAACAACTTTGTAGAAGATGCAGCAAACAATCAATTGGTCATTTACAATAGCAAAAATGTACTTCCTAAAGAGATGGGTTGTGGTACAACGATGGCTGATGAAATCAAAGATCAACATTCAGGTAATTTTGACAAAAGTTCAGAATGTTATGAGGTGGATGTAGTCTATGCGGCTGACAATGGAATGGTGGTAAAACACGGAGGCGTGTCAGGTACACAAAACCACATTGAAAGTGTTTTCAATATCATGGACGGCATCTATCAAAATGATGTAAATGTTACAATGATTATTGTAGAAACTTTCTTATCCAACTGTGCTAGTTGTGATCCCTGGACTTCTTCTGATAATGGATATACTTTAAGAGATGATTTTGCTAACTGGGCTTTCAATGGAGGGTTTTCAGCAGATCACCAAGCTGGTTCAATTTGGACTAGCCGCAATATTTTTTCACCATTCTCAGGTTATGGACTTATCGGTGTAGCTCAAACAATTGGTGGTCTATGTTCTGATAAACAATACAATGTCAACGAAGATTTTTCTAGTAGTGTCAATAATTTAGGTATCTTATGGGCGCACGAAATGGGACACACTTTTGGAGCTTCTCACGATAGTGGAGGTGGATTTGTGATGTCAACTCCTCTTAGTTATAGTGCAACTGGTTTTTCAACAACTTCACAAAATTCAATATGCAACCACGTTATGAGTGTTGGTAGTTGTCTTTCTACTTGTGGTAGCTTACCTGATTTGATTTCAGAAAACCAAATGGTAACAGCTTCTGTTTCTCCAGGTGGAACCATTACAGCAAGTTGTGATGTAGTCAATAATGGTAATGCAACAGCAGGTGGTAGCTACTTATTCTATATGTTATCTGATGATGATGTTTACAATGCTGGTGACTACTCTATCGGTTATGACTATGTAACTAGTTTAGCTCCTGGTGCATCTAGCTATGAAACGATCAACTATACTTTACCAAGCAATCTTACTGGCTGTAAATACATTTTATACTTTGTAGATGGGAATCTTTTAGTAAATGAAGATAACGAGAATAATAACCTTGTCGGTGCTCAACAATTCTGCATTAGCTCTAATTGTACCCCTCCTGCTCCTAGCAGCATTTGGGCAGATCCTTTATGTGGATACAGTTCTGCTTATGTTTACTGTGATAACTACTATTACAGCAATTTGAAGAAAAAACTTCGTTACCGTAAAGCTGGAACAAGTGGTTGGACTTACAAATCTCAAGCAAGCCCTTCTCACTACTTCTACATCAATAATTTACAAGATGCGACTTACCAATACCAAATTAGACTTCAATGTTCTGTAGGTTCTAACCAATATTCTGCTTGGTCTCCTATCAACACATTTGATTTTGATGACTGCGACTTAGTAACAGAAGCAGGTTTAGACGCACCAACAAGCTTTGGTGTTTATCCAAACCCAACCAAGGATCTAATCAACATTGATTTAGATGCCAACGAAACATTTGAAACCATTCAAGCTTACGACTTACAAGGTCGTTTGGTCAAAGAATGGAATACACAAGATATTCAAGGTTCTTCTTTCCAATTGGACTTAAGAGATTTGGAGACAGGTATGTATATGCTTCGTATCAATGATACACACATCGAAAAGATTACAAAATTATAAGATGATTTTCAATAGGGATTCCTTATATCTCCTATTTTAATAAGTGATGTTTTAGCTCCAACTGTCTCTGATGGTTGGGGCTTTTTTTTAGCATAAAAACAAATATAAAGTTTTAATTGGTGTGATTTTCAAAAATAATCATATAAATTGTTTTGTGCGAAAAACAAAGCTATATTTTATTCTTCTGCCTATTTTTTCGTTTTTTCAACTTCTAACATAGGTGTTTTTGATGGACAAATTGCTATTTTGGTAATTGACACATCTATACTTGCTTATTTATATTTGTGTAAAAAATATTCAGTTATTCGAGCGACCAACCTTAACCAGCTAGCCCCGATAGTAGTGGTATGAATGCAAGAGCTTGTGACCACAAGTCGAAAAGACTTGCGGTAGAGCTTTGGCTGCATTCATAGGAACGGATAGCGGGACTTTCTAGGACGACGAAGCATCGAACCCTTCGCTCCTAAAAATAAAAAAGCTAATTGGAAAGGGAGGTGAAAAAATCGGCTTCTAAAAACTTGTGGCGAAACCCAACCACCATTTGATTGGATTCGGCTTTTTCTACATCGCTAGGATGTTCTGTATTACTGACTATGTAAATTTGTGGTCTTGTCTTTAAAGGTAACTTCTGAAATTCTTCTAAAAAATCCCATCCGTCCTTGATAGGCATATTGAGGTCCAATATAATGTATTGAGGAATCCACTGTGTTTCTTGCTTATGAATAGCTTGCTCAAGGGCAGAAATAGCTGAATCTACTGAAGTGAAAGTTTGTACTTCTTCCAAATCATAACCTGCCTCTTCTATCATAAGGCTATGATAAACGTGCGTAGCGGGATCATCATCTATTAACATAAATCTTAACTGTTCCAAAAAATTATATTTTATCATTCTTAGGAATTTGAATAAAAAAAGTGCTGCCTATATTGGGTTCACTTTCTACCCATATATCACCTTTCATTTGATTAATTATTTTTTTACAGATGGCCAGTCCAAGACCCGTTCCACTATACTCTTCTCTATTGTGTAAACGCACATACATATCAAAAATTTTATGGTACTGCTCTGGCTTCAGCCCCATCCCATTGTCTTTGATACAAAAAACATGCATTTTTTCTTTGGATGCATAATTAATGTTGATAATAGGCTCTTTGGTATGATTGTATTTTATGCCATTTTCAACCAAATTTTTAAAGACAGTTTGTAATCGATCTTTGGGAACATACAAAGTAGGCATATTGGAACCAATGATGACTTGGGCATTTTTGGCTTTTAACTCAGGTAGTATGAGTTTTTTGATTTCCTCTAGCATACTGTTGACATCGACCTGCTCTAAAGTAACATTTTCTTTTATATTAGAAAATTCTAATGTATCTCGAATAAGCTCTCGCATCTGAAACGCATTTTTTTCTAAGATGTCATAATACATTTGAGTATCTTTTTCTTCTAAGTTCAATTTGCGTTTAAGTATTTTAAGAAATCCAATGATATTTTGACAGGGTTCTTTGAGATCATGTGAAGCAGCATAAGCAAAACGCTCCAGTTCCTTATTTGCCAGTGTTAACTCTTGGGTCATCTCTGTCAAGCGGCTATTGTTGATTTGTAATTTTTGTTTTTGTTGAGTTAATGCTAGGTTCTGATTTCTAATTTTGGCATTTTGTAAGTTATTATTTAGATCAAATATCCATATAAATACACAAAAAGTAGCAAGGAATATAAGGTTGTCTATAAAATGGTCATCTATGGTTCCTATATTTTCTAGTAAAATATCACTGGCTGTGTGTATGTAAAAATATATCTGAAATAATACGATAACAGGGAAAATGATCCATAACCACTTGGGGCGTACTAAAAAGACGATAAGTATGCCCATAATGTACCACTTATGGTTATAAGAATAGCTATTTCCGGTATTTTTAATGTTTATATAAAGTGTATACAGCGTACTGAATGATATTAAAAATAGTAAGATTCTATCGCCTCCATAATATTTAGATATCAATAACATGATGCCACAAACTAACAATAGCAAAATTGATTCACCTTTAAAATACCCTAACATTTGTAAAACAGATACAATTATTGCTAAAACAAACCCTGCTTGAATCATTAGCACCAACACTCTTCTTTTAAAGAGCCATTCTATATCTAAGTCTTGTGCATCCTTTATAAAAAAGTCTATAAACCTCACATTGGTTATTTAATTTTTGTCTTATTGATATTCTCTATTACTATCATACGACAAAGGCATTAAGAAGTTTTTAAATTTGTCTTTTTTGACATTTTATTAAAGAAATAATATATCAACATGTATAATATGGGATTTCTCTTTTAGGAGCGAATGTTTGGTGCTTCGTCGTGATGGAATGTCCCGCTATCCGTTCTTATTGCTGTTCCAGCCTTACTCACTCAAATAGTGACTTGAAGTCATCATTTGAATTAGCCTAGCTTCACAGCAATACCACTCCTATCGGGGCTAGATCGTTGAGGTCGCTCCCTATCGCAACTTACTTTTTCCTTGAATCCTTCTACTCTTTTCTGTCATAGAAACCTTTAAAATTTCATCTTTTTATCCCTTAATCTCTTATTTTTTAATTTTTTCAGGTAATTATTTGATTATCTGCTTAGTATAAAAGCACACTAAAATTTCTCCCAATACGAAGCTATAAAAGGGGTTTCCACCTATTTTCAACTCCAAACTTTCCAAAAAGCAAAGGACAATTCCCAAAAAATGTAATTAAAATCGGTACAAAGCTGCTTTATCTTTGGAGTATCAAAACAAACTAACAGCTCTTTGACATCATAATTATTCTTTTTGAAAGTAGTTCTACTTGATTATGAGGATTTTCAACTATTGACCATATACATCGTCTTTATCTATAAACAATTATCAATCCTTAACCCATTGGTGATTCAACCATTAACCCATTAATCATCATCAATCCTTAACCCATTGGTGATTTAACCATT
>JAHDBB010000156.1 GCA_020630635.1 Chitinophagales bacterium | reverse complement strand
AAAAATGTCATTTTTAGAGCAGACATAGGAACGGATAGCGGGACTTTCTGTGACGACGAAGAACTAAACCTTTCGCTCCTAAGTAAAAGGATTTAGGATTTATAAGTTATCGAACAAGAAGAACAATAGCACTTCAAATATAGGGCTATTTTTCTCTTCATCAATTGGATTGCTGATTCACTTCTTGCATAGCAGTCTAAATCAATTGATTTAATACTTTCCAAAACAAAGAACTTTAATTAAAAGAAACTTATCTACTTAAAAATTCGTACATTTGCAACGATTATTATCCATATTGGGTGGAGGCTTGACAGGTTCCTCTCCTATCAATCAAAATTAGGCAAATGCGATTCTTTTTTATCCTATCATTATGGGTGTTGAGTATGTATGGACTCTCTGCACAAGTAGTTATCAATGAGGTCTGTACCAATAATATTTCGATATTAGTTGATGAACATAAAGATTATCAAGACTGGATAGAGCTATATAATCCAACTGACCAAATCGTGGATTTGACGGGCTGGACTTTGACCGATCAACCTGATAGTCTCGGTGGAGGCTGGACGTTTCCTGAATTGAAATTGTCTCCTAAGTCTTATGTGTTGATATATGCTTCTAAAAAAGATAATCCACCGTACTTTCATCATTGGGAAACAGTCATTAAGGCAGAAGAAGAATGGCAGTATATCGTTCCAACAGAAACACTTACACCACATTGGTTGTATCCCACTTTTGAGGCAGAAGATTGGAAAGTCGGTAAAGGAGGATTTGGGTGTGAAGATGATGATGATAATACGATTGTTGAAACGGCTCATTCGTTTTGTATTAGAAAGAAATTCCAGATTAATAATCAGGAGGAAATAGCTCGATATACTATGCATGTGGATTATGATGATGCTTTTGTAATGTATCTTAATGGTCGAGAAATTGCGAGGCGTAATATTGGTAGACGAGGGAAGTTTCCTCAATTTGATGATGAACCTAAAAAAGATTTTGAGGCTCGAATCCCTCGTGATAAAAAGCCTAAGAATGTCTTGTTTCGAGATAGTATTTTTCGGGCTACGCTCAAACCTGCTGGTGAAGATAATCTGCTTGCTTTCCAAGTATTTAATTATGGAACGGAAAAAGGCGACTTGACCATTCGACCTTATTTGAGTGTCGCTGCTAAAACGACTGAACACACTTATCAGCCCATTCCAGAATGGTGGAGTTTTCCTTCTCCTAATTTACATTGTTCTTTTCGACTCAAAAAGGGTGAAACACTTCGTCTCATCAATCCAGAAGGTAAAACTATGGATAGTGTCAAAATTCAGAAATCGGAAATTGACCAAAGTTGGGGACGCACAGAGGATGGCAAGGATGAGTGGGGCATTTTTTCTACGCCCAATCCTTTGCTTTCTAACAATGATCATCCCAGTTTTAGCTGCTTTGCTTCCAAACCTACCTTAGATTATTCATCGGGATTTTATGAACAGGGCTTTCAAACAGAAATCAAGTTAAAAGCTGGTAAAAAGAAGTCGAAAGAAGTTCGTTATACGCTGGATGGAAGTCTTCCAGATGAAACTGATTTTGTTTTGCCTAAAAAACTTTCGATAGATTCTACCAGTGTCGTGCGTTTACGGTCTTTTGAAAAAGACTGTCTGCCAAGTGATGTCAAGACCTACAACTATTTTATCAATGATTCTACTGAATTGGCGGTAGTGGCTTTGGCTAGTGATCCTGACAACTTTTTTAGTGATGAAAAGGGAATCTATGTAGAAGGTCCTGAAGCCGAAAAGGAACATCCTAAGAAGGGAGCAAATTTTTGGAAAGAGTGGGAAATTCCTACTTACTTTGAATATTTTGATAAAGATAGAAAAAAACAAGCCAGTCAACTAGTCGGTATCCAAATCAATGGCGGGGGTTCTCGTACGAAACCGATGAAAAGTTTGCGGGTTTGTCCTCGTAAAACCTATGGCAAAAGAACCTTGAAAGCTCCCTTTTTTGAAGATAGAGAAAATACCCAGTTTAAACGCATTTTGTTGAAAAATGGTGGGCAAAGTTTTGGAAAACAGCATATTGTCGATGTGGTCAATCATCGGGTGATACGGGATTTGGGAACGATAGATGTACAATCTTATCAACCTGCTGTGGTCTTTATCAATGGACAATATTGGGGGCTTCACAATATTCGTGAAAAAATTGGAGAGGATTATTTGTATGAAAACTATGGCTTGGATGAAGACTCTTTGGATATTGTCGGGGGAGCTGGAACGATTCGTATTCATGGTAAACAAGGACAAAAGGACTTTAAGGAATGGGCGGAGTTTATGAAAACGAGTGATTTGAGTGATCCTGAAAATTATCAGAAATTCTTGGACTTTTGGGATGTCGAAAACTTTTGTGATTACTTTATTGCCCAAATTCATCTACTCAATATCGACTGGAATCGAGTCGGCAATGTCAAGTTTTGGCGTTCTCCCGAATACAATGACCATAAGTTTCAATATTTTTTGGCAGATACCGACTTGACAATGGGCAGGCGTTCCAGAACACAGGATAATCACTTAAATTTTGTGATGACGCATGATTTTTTACACTTCAAATTGTTGCGTTCAGCCCTTCAAAATGAGGGTTTCAAAATATTTTTCTTGACTCGATATTTGGACTTACTCAATACGACTTTTGCGCCTGAACGAGTTATTCAAACCATTGATAGTTTTACAGATCAGATTCGTTCTGAAATGCCTCGTCATAGTGAGCGTTGGGATTTGAAGTTGCATAAGTGGGAGCCTAAATATATAAAGAGTATCAAAGATTTTGCAAAAGAGCGTCCTGCGTATTCGATTCAACATCTTCAAGATACTTTCTTTTTGCAAGCTCCTGTCAATATTAATATAACGATGGAACCTGCTGATGCGGGTAAAGTTCAAATTAATTCAACTACTTTGGAAGGCAAAGATTTTCCTTTTACGGGCTTGTATTGGCAGGATTTTGATGTCAATGTGGTGGCGATGGCGAAGGAGGGTTATGAGTTTTCGCATTGGTTGTTGGGTGATCAAAAGATTGAGGAATTTATTCATATTTTTAAGCCTGATGAGGAAAAGCAGTTGAAGGCGGTGTTTAGGCGGAAGTGACTTCGTTCTGAACGAAGGAGGTTAAACTTTTTCAGCTTCATCCTAAAGAATGAAGTAAAGCGTTTTCTGCTTCATCCCGAAGAATGAAGTAAAGTTTTTTTTAGGAGCGAAAGGTGAGGGCTTCGTCGTGTTGGAAGGTCTCGCTATCCGTTCTTATCACCAAGCTACCCGAACCCTTTTGCCAATACATATTAGTGATACCACTTCTATCGAGGCTAGATCGTTGTGGTCTCTACTTCTTAGTTCCAGTTTGGGAATTTCCTCACTTATTTGAAACAAAACATATATAAATTTCGTATGTAAATTATCATTATTGTTGTTGATTACAATTACTTGGGTAAATGTAATTAAGGAATGATTTAACCCATTCTCGAAGCAGAATAAAGTAAATTGGGAAGTGATAGGCAAATACTTTCCAGAGTATTCTCGCTAAGTAAACAACTGTTGTTTGATATAAAATACTTTCTCCCATCGTGGCATTTGGTAATCAGATGTCACGATTTTTTTTTGTGGTTGTTTTAGACGAGAAAGGTTCGGTTTGTGATTGTTTGCTACTATAGATATATACATAAAGGCAAATGGTCGTTCTTTAAATGTAATGCTATTTTAAGCGATGAATCTTTTGATAGCAAGGGAATGAATTCCCTCGCTCAGTAAGGTTTCAAATAAGGTCAAAGCGAGGGACTTTGCGGTTCAATCGTGAGAACATATCCTATCTGTTTCTACAATATTCGTCTATTAATTTTAAAAGCATATATCAATAATATACGAATGGAAAATAGTGGCAAGTTAAGAAGTTGTGTCCTTTTATAAATAGCCCCGATAGTAGTGGTATGAATGCAATAGCGTTGGCTTCACAAAACTTGGCTGCATTCATAAGAGCGGATAGCGGGACTTTCCTACTCGACGAAGCACTGAACCTTTCGCTCCTAAAAAAATAAGCATCAACTATCTTTCTGATTTTTAGCCTTCTACTTCATCTTTTCCTTAATCTTTTGAGTGAGCCATAAACGTTCTGCAACCTTTTGGGTTTGTTCAATTTTGGCATGTAACTTTTCTAATTTTTCCTTATTGGCTGGTGGAATATTGACTAGTTGTTTGAGTAGAAGGATGAAATTTCGATTGGTTTCTTGGTGTTTTTCAGAGACTAATTCATTGCGATAATTCGACATATAAAACTGTTCGATATAGCTATCTAAAAGCCTTACCTCGTCTTGTTCGTAAAAGATTTTGACCTTGAGTTTTTTGGCATCTGTTTTAAAGAAAGTGTCTTTATAATGGGCTTCTTCGAGATATTCTAAGGCTTTGTCATATTCTTTTTTATAGAAAAGCAAATGCGCCCTATTGTAATTATAGATGTCTTCTTGGTGTTCAGGATTGAGCTTATCTTTGTATTCATTCAAGAAGTTTTCGGTCCATTCTAACTCGCCTAAACGCAGGGCAGTAGTCACCATATTTTTGACGGTATTGGGAAATAAGTAGCCATTGACATATAAAATATCCTTGTTTAATCCCATTTTATAGAGATCGAATAACTCTTGATAGTAGGCAGAATTTCCAGCGTTTATTTGTAAAGCGCAGTAGTTGTAGGCAGCATCATAAAGAGACTTTTCATCTATGCTTTGTGGACTTAATCGTTCTTCTTTTAATTGTGTTTTTACCGCCTTAAAATTATCTTCATTGTTTGGATTTTTTAGAAACATTAAAGTATTATAATAAGCCTTAATCATTGGAATATTGGAAAATTTTTGGTCAAGGGCTTGTTGTTGTATAAATTCTAAAAAGGCGACCTCTCCATCATATTTTACTACATTTTTGAAAGAGAAAAAAAGAAATAACAACTCTAAAGTACGTAAAATGTAAAAGGATTGTAATGATGTAATGGTCTGTTCCAATTGTTGGCTTCGTTTTACTTCTACGACATCATTATTCGAGTCAAAAGTAAATTTTTCCAAAGAGACTTGGTACAACATCCAATAATCTGCATTATTTTTAATGGGAATGTCTTTAAAATACTTTTCAAACTCCTCTTGTTTCTTGGAAAAAAAATCATCAAGATTATTGCTTTGATAATACTGTAAGGCACTGATTTTTTGCTTCATTTCATCCCCCATCAATTGGTGGTGAGCAATAAACTGCTCTACTAAACGAGTAAATGCGGTAATAAATCTTTGTGCTTTGTTAGCCTGATATGCTTTACTTGGAAAAATCTTGCGATAAATAGCAATTTTATTGAGTTTCTTCTCATTGGTAAAGTCAGGTGCATATTTAATCAAGTATTTGACCAACTCGACAAATTCTTTTTTGGTATTGAAAAAAGGAGAGGCAACAAAGAGTTCCAGTTTTTTTAAAGTAGCTTTATCAAATGTTTTTAGGACTTCTATGACCTTAATATCATTCATTTTTTAAGTATTTATATAAAACAACATTAAAATTAATCACCTTATAATCAACCACTTAGATACAAAAAATCAAGATTTACTAGACCAACTATGTAAAAATTGTAATTTTTTCAGGTAAGATATTATTTCATATTTGTAGTATCAATTCAAACAAGGATGATTAACATAGTACATAACTATATATTTTTTTATTAAGTTCACTTAACATTCATTGTTTGAAAAGATATATTACTTGGCGATCAAACTGCCAAAAATACCATGAAATAATAAATAATTAAAAAATTACCATGAAAAGAAAAACTTACTTATTAAATTTACTACTTTCAATTATAACAATCTTCTCTTTATCTTTTTTTAAAATAGTCGCTCAATCCCCTTGTGATCTAGATGGCGGAATTCAAGCAACTGTCGTCAATATAGATAATGATGAAATCATTGTACAGCATCCACCGAATGGCATTACTTCTCGTAAAGCAGGTGCTGTCAGTTATATATCAGAGTACGAGTGTAAGGACTTTTTAGCTGATTTGCCTGATCTTCTTAATGCCACTTTTATCAAACCCATCCGTTCCATCAATTCAAGCGTTTGGAAAATTGACTTTCCTGTTGTGATTGATAACTTGACATTATCCAATGTTTGGGAGGTTGTCAACTATCTCAATGACCATGAATGCATTCCTTTTGCACAACCCAACTTTTTATATCATTTAGACGCTGTACCCAATGACCCTGATTTTTCTGAACAAAACTATTTACAAGGCTCTAGTATCGGACATATTGGTGCGCCTGATGCTTGGGATATTACGACTGGAAACTCAAATCAAGTGGTCGGTATCTTGGATTCTGGCATTGACTACAATCATGAAGACTTGACAGGAAATATTTGGATCAATCCAGGTGAAATTCCTAACAATGGAATAGATGATGATGGCAATTATTATATAGATGACTATATGGGTTGGGATTTTGCCAATGAAGTTCCGATGCCTTATGATAGTATTGGACATGGCACTCTTGTAGCAGGTATCATCGGTGCAGTTGGTAACAATGGAGTGGGTATAACAGGAATCAATTGGCGAGTGAAGTTGATGGCTTTAAAATGCTTTAACAATGATTCTATTGGAAAAACGGCTGATATTATCAATGCATTGGCTTATTCTCTTGATAAGGGTGTAAAACTGACCAATAATAGCTGGGGAGGAGAAGCTTGTGATAGTCTATTGAAAGCCGCTATTATCAATGCCCATAATCAAGGACAACTTTTTGTCATATCAGCAGGTAATCAAGTTATTTCTGATGCTAATAATACAGCAAATTACACTAACATGTCAACTTCTAAGTTGGTTGGTCCAGTTACTGATATAGATGATTCCATGTCCACTCCAGATATAAATAATAATGATGCCAATGATTATTTTCCAGCTAATTTTGAAATACCCAACATCTTTAGTGTGATGTCTTCAGATTCTGAAGATGCTCCTAATTCTAAATATGGTCAATTCAATGTAGATATTGCGGCTCCAGGTAATAGTGTATATAGTACCTATCCCGATGATTTATATGCTTGGAGTACGGGTTCTTCGATGGCAACAGCTCATGTAACAGGAGTAGCTGCTTTATTGTGGAGTGCTGAACCTACTTTATCTCATTTAGAGGTCAAAGATAAAATCATTTGTCGAGCAGATTATACATCAAGTCTAAGTAATAAATGTGTCGCTGATGGACGCTTGGATGCTGCCAATCTTTTGAATTTTGCTTCGCAAATTAGCATTACCTCTGACCAAGATTGTGCACCTGGTAATTATGATATGATATTTGATACCCATTCTCCTTTGGCTAATGAATCTTTTATATGGTCATTTGACGATGGAAGTTCTAGTACCAATGAAACGCCTACTTATTTGGCTTATGGAGATGAAAATATTTGTGTAGAAATAACCGATGCTTGTGGAGAAGAAGAACTTATTTGTCAAACGGTATCTACGGACCTAGAGATAACAACAGGTGATATAGTCTATTCAACGGGCTTATTCAATGCTCAGATTTGTCAGATGTATCTTTGCGGTGGCAATCCTCCTTTCAATTACCAATGGAGTACAGCAGGCTATGTTCGTTCTTCCGTTATCGAGTACAATTATTTGGCAGTTAATTATGGTACTACTTCGATATGGTCGGTAACAGTCACAGATCAAGATGGTGACCAATGGTTTTATAGTCATAATGGGTCTAACAAAACAGAGGAAGATCATGACTTAATCCACTCGAATGAAAACATCCAGCGTGTCTATCCCAATCCCTTTACCGATCAACTGTCAATTGATTATAAAGTCAAAAAAGAAGGTAGCGTTTATATCTCGTTATTTGACACACAAGGTAAAATGATAGAACGTTTATTAGCACTTAATCATCAAGAAGCTGGTAGTTATCAACAGTATTTTGATACGAGTCATTTGACCAAAGGCGTTTATTTCTTACAAGTAAATACTCCTGATGGGCAATCTAACAAAAAAATATTACGACTTTAATTGATTTTGAAGAATTAACCACTTCAACCCAATACTTTACGTTCCCTATTTGATTTTGAAGATTTAACCACTTCAACCCAACACTAACTGAACCTACAAATTAACCACTTGAGCTCGTTTTATTATTTCATGGTAGGAAGCTCGTCTAAGAAAATACTAGTTTCTCTTGAGCTTCCTTCTTTTGAACAATCGAAATCACCTGCATTTTCGTCTTATACGTTTTTTATGTTTTAGGAGCGAATGGTTCAGTGCGCTGTCGCATAGGCAAGTCCCGCTATCCGTTCTCATCACTCTTGTAGCGCAAATTCGTGAATTTGCGCTACAAGGTGATACCACTCCTATCGGGGCTATTTTGGTAAGGACAGAACGTTTGACTTTCTGCATAGCTATGAAATAGCTCAAAACTTAATAGGTTTTTTATTCATAACGGTCAACTCTTTTTAGATTCTGTAAGTTAAAAAGACTTACTTGCATTTAGAACCACCAGTCAAAAGGACAGATTGAGTAAATTAGCATTGTTTAGCTGGTGCTAAGAAGTACTTTCATCAACCATCTAGACCCGATAGTAGCGGTATAAATGCAATGCGATGGCTACCTAAAACTTGGCGCATTTATAAGAGCGGATAGCGGGGAGGTCCAAGACGACGAAGCAATTTTACCTTTCTCTCCTAAAAGAGAAAATACCAACAAAAAATAAAACAATTTCGATGACTTCTTTTAAATCCTAGGCAAAATAGGTTAATGGTATTCCTATATTCTTTATGTTCCCATTCATCTATAAAAGAAGTTATCATCATCACTTATTTATTAACTCTTAAACTTTTTTTTATGAAAAACCCATTTTATTTTTCACAATCACTAAAACTAATTCCATTGTGTTTAATGTTGCTTTCGTTTATACAAGTAACAGCACAAGACCTTCCAATTTTTAAAGGCTTTGAAGTCAATAATTTGGAAAAGACCAATAATGATGTCTTAAAGACTATTTTCAAAACCCAAAACATTTATGACCTTAACGTTTCTGAAATCAATGAGTATGCCAAAAGCCAAACTGAAGGAATAGACTTTCAATTGGATTTGGGCAAAGCAGGAACTTATGATGTGTATTTGGAGCGAGTAGATTATCGTGCGCCCAGTTATACAGAGCGTGTAATGACCGAAAAAGGGGAAGTTGTTTTTCCTGAAAGAGAAAGTGTCACCTATAAAGGCTCTAGTGCTTTGGGCTTGGAACATCAGATTAGAATGACCATCGCTGAAAACCAGTTTTATGGCTATTTTAATATAGATGGCGAAGAGATTTTTATAGAGCCACTTCACAACTTTATCGAAGGTGTTGACCGCCATCAAGTGGTGGTTTATAATGCAAAAAATGTGATTCCGAAAAAAGGAACCTGTGATCATTCAACCACTTTTGACCAAGTACAAGCTAAAAAAGATGAATTGAAAAACAAGGGTGGTGAGTTTGATAAATCATCTGCTTGTTATGTTGTACAAATCGCTTATGGTGCAGACTATGGCATGTATAATAGACATGGTGGAGTTGCTGGCGCACACAATCACATTCACAGTATTTTGAACTTGGTGAACAATATTTATGAAAATAATGTAAGTACCCTTATGGTGGTGACTGATAGTTATTTATCAAGTTGTAGTAGTTGTGATCCTTGGACTTCTTCGACCAATGGTTATACCTTGAGAGATAATTTTGCTAACTGGGCTTATAGTGGTGGATTTAATCAACCTCACCAAGCAGGTTCACTTTGGACAACTCGTAATATTTATTCTCCTTATGGTGCTGGTTATGGCTTAGTAGGTGTTGCTCAAACCATAGGTGGTGTTTGCTCTAGTTTGCAATACAATATTAATGAAGATTACTCAAGTAGTTCTACCAGTTTAAGTCGATTATGGGCGCATGAAATGGGTCATACATTTGGTGCATATCATGATAGTGGAACGGGCTATATTATGGCTTCTAGCACAGGTGGATTTGGACCTGATTTTTCTAGTACTTCTAAAAATAGTATTGGTAATCACCTATCAAGTGTGAGTAGTTGTGTTATGGATAACTGTACGCAATCTTGTGGAGCCTTTTCTTCTAGTGATTTTTGGGCATCTAATATCACTTCAACTTCGGCCAAAATCAACTGGGTTGAAAATGGAGCTTATTACTACAAAGCGTATTATAGAAAGTTGGGAACTTCTAGCTGGACTAGTGTTGGCAAAAGCTATACCAACTACCAATATTTCTACTATTTACAACCCAATACCACTTATCAATACCATGTACGTGTCTTTTGTCCAAGTGGTGTCTATTACTCTTCTACCAAAACATTTAAAACCAGTTATGGTAAAAATGATGGAATGGCTTTAGGTGATACAGAGGTGAGTATTTATCCTAATCCAACACAGGATTATTTGACAATTGAAAATATCCATTCTAGTGATATTGTTAGTTTGAATATTTATGATACTGCTGGAAAATTGGTTAAACGTATTGATCCTCAAACGTTGGAAGGTAATCGAAGAATTGATTTGAGTGATTTAGAAACTGGTCTATACATTTTAAATATTAATGATACCGTCATTAAGAAAATCAATAAAATGTAGAAGTTTATTGGTAATTTTCAATAATTAATCTGTTCCCCTAATTTAAAGCCTCTTCTGCATTTGTAGAAGGGGCTTTCTTTTTTATTATATAGACCCCTTTTTTCTTTCTTCCCTTCTCCCTAAAACTTTATTTGGCAATTAGTTTTTCATTGATCTTTGCAGTGAGCCATAAACGCTCTGCAACTTTTTCGGTTTGCTCCATTTTAGTACGTAGCTTTTTTAATTTTTCTTTATCGGATGTTGGTAGATTAATTAGCTGTTTGAGTAGTAGAATAAAGTTTCGATTGGTTTCTAAATGTTTTTCTGAAACCAAATTATTGCGGTAGTTCGCCATATAAAACTGCTCAATATAGCTATCTAAGAGCCTGATCTCGTCTTGTTCGTAAAAGATTTTGACTTTGAGTTTTTTGGCATCTGTTTTAAAAAAAGTATCCTTGTAATGAGCTTCTTCGAGATATTCTAATGCTTTATCATATTCTTTTTTGTAGAAAAGCACATGCGCCATATTGTAGTTGTAAATATCTTCTTGGTGTTCGGGATTGAGTTTATGTTTGTAGTCGTTTAAAAAATTTTCGGTCCATTCTAACTCGTTTAAACGCAATCCTGTTGTGACGATATTTTTGACAGTATTGGGAAATAGATAGCCATCGACATACAAAATATCTTTCCTTAAT
>JAHDBB010000155.1 GCA_020630635.1 Chitinophagales bacterium | reverse complement strand
TATCACAGGGAAGGACTTGATAATATGTATGACGAACCTGACGAGGCTCGCCAAAGTGTGATGAATGCCTTAAAAGATATAGAAAGTGTTAATGACCGAAATCCCAACTCTATTGCGCTCAAAATATTTACGGTATCTAAAAATGAGGAAATCGTAGATATGTTTAGTGATGCATCGGTCAAACCAACAGATAAGGTCAAGGTCAGTAATATGATGACCAAAGTAGATCCTGCTGCCGCTAGTACTTTCCGTCAAATTACCAATCCTAGCAATCGAGCAGGTAGAACAGTTTCCCCTAGAAGTGGAAGAAATTAAGTTTTGGTGACAAGTTGATAGTGGCTTGTGGATTTATTAGATGTTGTTTACAGCTTATCAAAGTTTGTAAAGCGTTCCAGCCTTTCAAAATAGCCCCGATAGTAGTGGTATGGCTGCCGAAGCCAAGCATAGATATAAGGCATTTTGCAAATGCCTTGTATCTCGACCAAGTAGCAGCCATAAGAACGGATAGCGGGACTTTCCAATACGACGAAGCAACAAACCTTTCGCTCCAAAAAATAAGCCCCCAAAACCAACCAAGTAAAAAAACCAAGCCAACCGAGTAAAGAAAATTCACGAATTTTCTCACTCCTCTCAAACCATACACTTATTAAAACCTTCACCTCCTAACATAAAAACACCTAAGATTTACGCTCTTGAAAATACTGATTATTCGTTTTAGCTCCATTGGAGATATTGTATTGACCACCCCTGTCATTCGTTGCCTGAAAACTCAACTTCCAGATGTCCAGCTTCACTACCTGACCAAAGCATCTTATCAAAGCATTCTTACCCATAATCCTTATATTGACAAACTACATCTTTTTGTAGAACGGAAGATGCCTTTGACTATCCAAGCATTGAAAGCCGAAAAGTTTGATATGATTATTGACTTACACCGAAATCAACGAACTTGGTGGGTCAAACAAAGATTGGGTGTTGAAAACTATGTGGTCAACAAAATCAATCTCGAAAAAATGTTGATGGTGCGTTTTAAACGCAATCGCCTGCCTGATGTACATATCGTCGATAGATATATGGAAACCATCAAACATTTAGATATTCAAAATGATGGCGAAGGTCTAGATCATTTTATCGGACCAGAAGATGAGGTTTTAATTAATGGCTATTTTCCAACTATCGGTACCAACCCCTATATCGCTTTCTCAATCGGCGGTCAGCACTTCACAAAACGATTGCCCAATCACAAGATTATCCAAATCTGTAAGAAATTGAAAATGCCTATCATCTTGTTGGGAGGTAAAGAGGATGAATCTAATGGAAAAGCCATTGTAAAAGCCTTGAAACGAGCCAATGTCGTCAATGCTTGTGGTCATTTTCGCATCAATCAGTCCGCTTCTATCGTAAAACAAGCAGCTTGGGTCATCACGCACGATACAGGCTTGATGCACATAGCTGCCGCCTTTGATAGAAAAATCATTGCTATTTGGGGCAATACGATTCCTTCATTTGGCATGTATCCCTATCCCAAAAACAAAAAAAGTTTTCATAAAAATATCGAAGTGAATGGATTGGATTGTCGTCCTTGCTCTAAAATTGGACACGCCAAATGTCCTCAAAAACATTTTAAATGTATGGAAGATATTGTGGTTTCGGAAGTCGTAAAATGTGTGAATGAGGATAGGTAAACAACTCACTTTTTAACCCTAAAACTCTACAAAATGAATTTTTTAAAACGTCTTTTTTCTAGGAAAAATAAAGCTCCTGAAAATCAGAATGCTATGTCCTCTGATCCTGCATCCTTACATGATTTGGTAATGAATCATGCAGAACCTGCACAAGTATTGGGTTCTATCAGGATTCCTGACCATGCAGATGTTCCTGTTTATCCATTTTTTGCTCATAGAGATTTTGAAGGCAATATTCCCAATAACTTGGTTGGAGGTTTTCATCACAAACAAGGCGAAGAAATGCCAGAGGTAGTTGTCAATTTGGTTGCTATTCAAGGAGAAGATTTGATGATTGTAGATTCAGTAGATATGGAAGAAAATCTCTTTGGTGCTTTATATGATAGAGCCTTTAAAAACCTAGAAGAACTTGATGAAATTGAGTATAAACTATTGGCTGATTACGACAATAAGTTGGCATTGGCTTCTAGTCATGAATTTACAAGCGAAACCATTCTATCACAAAAACATATGCTAAGACTGCACAAACTTTTGGGAAGTAACGATATTCTGGTTTCAGTTGTCAGAAGAGGTTTCTTGTTGGCATGTTCTAAAAATGAAAGTGAAAAGGTCAAGAATACTTTTGTCAATTACAGTATGTATGTACGAAAAATGCCTGTAGAAACAGAGTTATTGACCACAGATATTTTTGGGTTGCGAAATGGAACAGTTCAAGGGTTTATTCCTGTTGGCATACAAAAGGATCAATAGAATATCTTAAATCTTTTTTATCTTTGTTCTTTATTGAGATGATTTTCATATCAAAATCACCCAACAATGGCATACAAAGATTTTAGCTTAGAAAATTTAGAAGAGCAATTCAATATTAATAATACCAGCAGTCTATTATTTGCTAAAGACAAAGTAAGATCTATTCAAATGAGTGATTGGCTCAAAGAAACATTGGAATTGGGTCGTCATTTGCCTATAAAAAGTGAAAAAGCCAAGTCGGAATTAATTATTACCCCTATCTTATTGGAGTTAAAACGAAGAAACAATGATTTTTTCACTTTTTATTCTGGTGACCGTTTGAATGTAGATAAAACCAAAGGCTTGAACGGAGAATGTGATTTTTTGCTAGCACATAATACAAAATCTTTCACTATCAATACACCTATTATATCTGTTGTGGAAGCTAAAAAAAGTGACATTGAATTGGGAATTGGACAATGTGGCGCACAAATGTTGGGTGCAAAACTTTTCAATGAAAAACGAAATAATGGCATTGAAACGGTTTATGGTTGTGTCACAACGGCTGGCGAATGGAAATTCTTAAAATTAGAGAACCAGCTTCTGACTATCGACATCGAAACGTTCTATTATAGTGAGGTCGAAAAAGTCTTAGGGGTTTTTCAAGAGATTTTAGATTTTTACAAGCCACAATTAAGTCAACAATAAATGGAACATCTAACTGAATTAACCATCAAAAACTTCAAGCGATTTGAGCATTTACAAGTCGAGGATATTGGACAATTTAACTTGATTGTTGGGGATAATAATGTTGGAAAAACGAGCTTATTGGAAGCATTGCTTTTTGATGAAGACTTAGGTGCTTATTTCTCAAATTTAATTGATCTTTTAGAATATAACAACATAACTGAAGACTTTGTATTTTTATACTTTTATAATTTTCACCAAATAAAAAGTACTGCTTCTTTTTTATTCTCTTATAGTTATGGTAATGATAAACATAAAATTCTTTTTAAATATTTTAAAGGTTTAGAAGCATTAAATAAAAAAGAACAAGCCATAGCCAAACAATATAATCTCAAACAAGGTTATTTAGGAAAGTTAAATAATACAATAACATTTATAGCATTTCCTAAAGATCTTCCAGATTATTCAGGAGACTTTTATTTTCCATATATCATGTTTTCTCACGGTTATAGTAACGATTTAGTCCATTTCTATTCCCAAAATATCCAATTAGACAACAAAGCAAAAAAAGAATTTATTCAAAATTTATCCAGTTTTATTCCCAATATTGAAGGCATTGAACTAACCACTAGATTAACAGGAAACTTGGGTATAGAGATTGTGGAAAAGGATACCGATACCCCTCGACCTTTAGTAACTTATGGAGATGGAGCCATCAAACTGTTTAGAATCTTATTACAAATAGCCGTTGCCAAAGGCAGACGTTTGATGATTGATGAAATAGATGCAGGTATTCATTACAGTCGATTCCAAGAATTTTGGAAAATCATTTTACAAGTCGCCCACAATTACCAAGTACAATTGTTTGTAACAACTCATAATCCAGACTGTTTGCTTTATTATCAACAAGCATTAGAGGAATTAAAAGACTTCCAAGAAAAGTCCAGAGTTTATACCTTGATGCAACTACCAGATAAATCTATCAAAGCCTACAAGCACAAATTTGAAAATTTTGAATTTGCCATCAAACAAGGAATCGAAATAAGAGGAGGAAATAATGGCTAAAATTAAGATATTTGTAGAAGGAGTCGAAGACTATTCCTTTATTCGAGGATTTATCAAATATCACTACCGTAAAGATTTAGAAAGAGGAGCATTAAAAGACAAAAAAACCCAAAACTTTAAGAATGGTGACATTATCAGTCTAGGTGGGGTTAATCAAATAAATAACTTAGATAATATTAGACTATTAGCACCTATTTTGGCAATGAACAATGGACAAGGCATAACCAATCTCTTAATTTTAGACGCAGATGAAACAGATCAAGGAAGTGGTTTTACCGTACGAGAAAATGAAATTCGTCAAATAATCCAAGAGCATAATTTATTATTCGACAAGTTTTTTCTATTTCCCAACCACGAACATGATGGATGTTTAGAAGACCTTTTAAAACAATGCATTAACACAAAAAATCAAGCCATTTTTGATTGTTGGGACACTTATGAAAGCTGTTTAACGAGGATTCAAATTGAAGGAAGACCAACACCACTGACTACTCCTTTGAAAAAAGCTAGGATCAATGCTTATTTGTCCGCTTTATTAGCTCCATCCAATTCACAACAAAACAAAGTCAAAGACTTTAATAGAGATTATTGCAATGTAGATCATTGGAACTTAGACAGCTCTGTTTTAGATCGTCTCAAACAATTTTTAGACCTTTACTTTAATTATGAAGAATAAACCCTTCTTTCTAATCCTACTATTTTTAATAAGCCAATGGACATTCGGACAAGAACAAAAACAAGAACTCTCGTCCGCTGCTTATCTCATGCAAGCCAATCAGCTTTACCAAGAAGGAAAATACCAACAAGCAGCAACCTTGTATCAAAAATTAGAAGATACAGGACAAACATCTGCCAGTCTTCAATACAATATGGGCAACGCTTATTACAAAGCAGACGATATTGCCAATGCCATGTTGCATTATGAGAGAGCCTTACACCTTTCGCCCAAAGACAACGACATCCAACACAATATTGATTTTGCCCGAAAGAGTATCTTATTCAAAGCCGAGACCTATCCACTTATTTTTTACAAGCGATGGCTCAAAAACTTAGTCAATACTTTTTCTTCCACTATATGGCTACTGTTGGCGACTTTATTGGTGTGGGCAGCCCTTTATGCAGCCTACCGTTTTCTTTATGGACAAAATCGAAATCAACGCAAACGTCTTTTTGCATTAGGTAGTTTTATCACCTTTTGCTCCCTACTTTGCCTCATCTTCGGCTTTATCAGATACAGTTGGGAAACCCAAAAAGATCATGCCATTATTTTTGCCCAAGAACCTCTACAGATAAAAACAGGTCCATCAGATGACAGTCAAACTCAATTCAAATTATCGGCTGGCAACAAAGTTAAAATTGCTGATGAATTGGATGATTGGACCAAGATTTTATTAGAAGATGATAAAGAAGGTTGGATTGAAAGTAAATATTTGGTGAGAATTTAATTTTTTTAGGAGCGAACGGTTTTTCTTTCATCGCTACGGAAAGTCCCGCTATCCGTTCTTATTCGTGTCGCCAACGTTTTACGAAGCCAACGCTTCAGACACGAATACCACTGCTATCGGGGCTATTTTGAAAGGACATCCCCTTTTTCAGACTCCGTAAAAATGAATAAAAACCATTAACTTTTCCACAAAATAAGGTTGAGACCTCAACCAACTAGCCCCGATAGTAGTGGTATGAATGCAAAAGGATGGGCTTAATAAAATCTGGCTGCATTCATAGGAACGGATAGCGGGACTTTCCTGCACGACAACGCATTTAAACATTCGCTCCAAAAAAAGAAAAAACTCCTGAACGGAAGAGAAAGTCACTAGATACCTTCAACTTGCCATTCATCACCAACAATCAATTGGTATCTCTAAACAGATGAATATAACCACTCAATTCTTTTTGTAAGATTTCACTTCCACCACTTGTTTGTTCAAAAACCTTGCAAACATAATAGTAGGTTCCACTTGGTAACACCTTATTGGTTTTAAAGTCTGTACCATCCCAATTAAGGTTGGGGTCTTCTGTTTTAAAGACCAAATCTCCCCAACGATTGAAGGCTTGGAAATCAACCCGACTCACAAAACGATAACCGTCTATTGGTATAAAAAAATCATTCATAGAATCATCATTAGGGGTAAAGGTATTGGGCAAATCATATTGTATACAACTTTCTACACAAACTTCACTACTAGGTTGACTTACATTTAGGAAGGAATCTACGGCAACAATTTGATAACATCCCGCTAAAGAATTGTCTAAAATATGAAGATACTCTGTCGTATTGGGATCATTGATGGTATCTAATATTTCATAAATGCCAATAGAAGGATCGGCATAATAAACATAATAGGTAATCACATCTTCATCCCCACAAATACTTTGAGGACTTTCCCAAAAAATAAGATTAGAATCAAAATCTTGTGAACTATCCCCTTCTGCTTCACAAGCATTGCTCACTTCAACAATAGGTGAACAAGGTGAAATCGTATCAATCGGCACACCACATTGGATCTGCGAATCATTCAATAATGGATCTGGAAGGCTTGGCGTAAAGTAAGTTCCATTGCCTGTAATATAATAACAGTAGTTGAGTCCATTAATCAAACCTGTATCGGTGTAAGTTTGAAGATTGGTCAAACCAATAGAATCAAAATCTCCTGAATTACTGAGACGACGATAGATAAAATATTCTTGGTTGATCCAAGGCACATTTTCATCCCAAGATAAAGTAAGTTGATTACTTGATGCCGCTACATCAATAAAAATCGAAGAAGCAACGGCTGTCTCATCGATCAATTCATCTCCATTTGCCAAAAATCGAATTTTATAAGAATAAACATTTTCTTTTGTATCCAAGCCTGTATCTATGTAAGTACTATCTGTCAATCCATTAAAAGTCGTAGAATTAAAAGTAGCGATTTGTTGAAAGTTATTTCCATTTTTGTCATCAGAACGGTAAATCTCATAAGCATACGGACCTGCATTGATATTGGTATCCAGTACAGAAGCAATGGGTTTACTCCAAGCAATATATATTTCGCCATTAGAGACATCCGTTTCTAATACACTTACATGCGTAATGATAGGAGCATCTTTAGGAAGCGTAGCACAAGCATTTTCAGAAGGCGCACTTTCTGCCACATTGATCGGAAAACCTTGTGAATTATTGGCATCCGCAAATTCTGCCACTACCCGATACGAATATTGTAAGCCCTTGACAGCCGATTCATCCACATAAGAATACTCATCAATACGAATGGCTATTTGGGTATAATCAGTTCCATTGAGTCCCTTTTGGCATTCATCAAATTCCAATTCATCACATCCCAATGCTCGCCAAATAGAAAAACCAATAAACTTTTCAGAATTAGCACATTCATAAGGATCATCCCAACTAATCGTAATTTCGCCACCATCGGTACTAGTCATGACCCCTGTAGGAGGCGGAGCCACAACACTCAACACCCAAGTTTCTAAATCCGTCAAAGGAATAGGCGTACCTGCTTGTGAAAAATTATCGGATGCTCTAAAAACAACCGTATAGTCATCACTAAAAACATGGTCACAAACCGTACTCCAACTAAATTCCCCTGTTGCTTGTCCTAAGCCATCATCAGAAACAAAAGTGGCAGGACTGATATCTAGTTCCAATGGCGCACCAAAAGCAGATAATTCCACCAAAGTCGCTACACTATCATTATCTATCGCATTAACAGTCAAATCTATGGTGTCTCCCAATCGCACACACAGTTGATTGAGAGGGTCTATTTCGGGAGGGGTATTTCCCGTATCTTTCACAAAAACCTGCATATCTCTAATCATCGTTCCCATCTTTTGCCCATTCCGATATTCTGTAATCAAAAACGCAATATTATATTCTCCTACTTCTTGCGGACTATCCCAAATAAATTCACCAGTCACTGCATCCAAAGAGATATTGTTATTAGGACCTGGTGACACTTCGTTGGGAAAACGATAATTAGGAACGACCATACCTTGTGCTTGCAAAGGAATGATCAATTCAAAATGAAGGCTATCCCCATCAGGATCATAAGCTGTCGGATTATGGATAAAAGGCTGTCCCAATTCTGCAAAGTCTAAGGGAGGCAATTCTAAAACAGGTGAGCTATTGAAACCAAAAAACTGTGGATTGGGAATAAAAAGAGTATCTTCTAAATAAAAGGGAACTTCAACGGATGAGCCTATGTTAATGACCCCTTCATTACGATTAGGGTCCGTCATTGAAATTACATAAAAGGGAGCAAAACCAGGATACACATGAAATGCTTGATAAATATTCTTCTTAATTCCATTTCCCAAAGACTCTCCTTCTGGCACTCCATTTCCATCTACATCTATACCATTAGCTCGTGCTAAATTAGAAGTTTGTGTATCTCCCCAAAAAACAGTCAATGAATCTCGATCTGCTACATCATTTCCATCAGTATCAGAATAGGTTGTAATCGTAAATTCAAACCTAAAATCTTGACCAGGCAAAGGAGCATGAACATAAGTAATCTCTCCTGAACGATTGTGAGTCGCCCATAAAACAGTAGAACAAAGGAGAAACATAAAAAAGACAAATAATTGCTTCATGGAGATGTGTATTGAGTTAAAGAAGCGAACATTTTAGAAAGACAATAGTTCACAAGCTTATTACATTTGTATTTTGGAGCGAACGGTTTTTCTTTCATCGTTACAGAAAGTCCCGCTATCCGTTCTTATTCGTGTAAGCCTTGTTTTAGGTAGCCAACGCTTCTACACGAATACCACTACTATCGGGGCTATTTTGGAAAGGACAGAACGTTTTACAAACGGAACCACCTTAGAATTTTGAAATTAAAAATTATAATTTAATCCATTTAGACCTAATTTTAGAAAGGACACAACTTATTAGCCTCAGATCTCCCATCAAAATCATCCTTTCTATCCTACAATCAATTCTAAAACTAAAATGAATAAGGGATATTGTCAATTTTTATGGAGTTTTATATAATTTGACGCTTTGATTACGCAATTTTTTTTCTCATTGAAAATCAACAACATATAGGCATTTTTCTCATTTAAATTAAAAAAAACTACGAATGAAATTAAAAAAAGTTGTGAAAAAGATAAAAAAAATTTAACTTTGTAGAGGAAAAACAAGTGACTTTTGCACTTTTGAAGTCTAAAAAGTGTTCCTTCCTCCTATTTTACTCCCCCCATGCAATATTTTTTTACCTAACCAACCATCTTACCAATAACCAATCTAACCAATTGGATAAGAGTGCAGTATAGGTATGCCTAATAGTAAACTAATTATTAAAAATATTTCAAATGAAAAATTATTACAAAATTGCATGTGGACTAGTAGTCCTTCTTTTAGTTGCCTTTCAAACTCAAGCCCAAATTTCTCTTTCTATCAATCTTCAAGAAGATGGAGAAACATATGAAGTGGCTCTTACTCCTGATACAGACTGGAATGATGCAGAAGCATTAACAGCAACTGCCCAAGTTACTTTAGTAGTACCTACTGGTGGTTTTGAATTGACTGATTTAAATAGTATACATGGTACTTGGTTAAACAATGCTACTGTTGAATCACCTGCTGAAAATCCTGATTTTACTTACCTTAATATAGGATTAGCAAGTTTAGGAACAGATGCGATCCCTTACCAAAAAGATAATTCAGTAACTTTATTCACTTTCAAAAATGGTGGAGAGTGTGTAGGCTCTATTGCTTTAATGGAAGAAAATGATCCATTCAAAGCTCCTAACTCTGTAAGTGCCAATGTTGGTAACCAGTTAACAACTTTAGGTTCTGGTAACGTAAATGCTTGGACTGGCAATATCGGTCCTGCTGCCAACTGTGCTTTACCTACTACTGCAACCACAGAAGGTGAAATCACTTTTGTATTAGAAGCATTAGAAGATGGTGAAACATTCCAAGTTTCTTTAGAGTCTTCTCAAAACTGGAATGGCGTTCACGCTTTAACCGCAACAGCGCAAGTTACTTTAGTTGTTCCTACAGGTGGTTTTGAATTAGTTGACTTATACAGTATCAATGGTGCTTGGATCAACAATGCAACGATCACAGGTCCAAGTGAAAATGATGGTTTTGACTATATCAATGTTGGATTATCTAGCTTAGGTACAGATGCTATTCCTTATAGCAAAGAAGAACCAACTGTTTTATTCACATTCAAAAACGGTGGTGCTTGTACAGGCGATATTGAGTTGATGGAAGCTAACGATCCATTTATGGCTCCAAACTCTGTAAGTGCTAATGTTGGTAACCAAATCACAACTTTAGGTTCTGGTAATCACAATGCTTGGACAAACAACAAAGGTGTTGGAAACGCAAACTGTGAAGAATGTCAAGCAACTGAATTTGTTGCTACTTGTACTGCTCCAATTGAGCCAGTTGTTATCTGTGTTGAGTTCTGTGATGCTTCAAAAGCAATCACTAATGTAACTTCTACTTTTGATTGTTCTTTAACGATCATTGATGAAAAATGTGTTCGTTACACTCCAACTCCTGGATTCGAGAACGTTGGTACGGATTACTTAAATATCGAAAGCTGTGATGAGGCTGGTAACTGTGAAATCGTTGAAGCAGAAGTAACTGTTAGTACAAACTGTAATGGTACAGATGATGATGTTGAAAACAATATCGAAGATGCAATAACTCAAGAGCGTTTAGGTGCTGCTTATACTTTAGAAGCTTGGAACGAATTTATGAACAACTTAGCAGTTCCTAATGTAATCACTCCAAACGGTGACGGTATCAATGACATTTTAACGATCAGCGGATTAGAGTTGTTACCTACTGACTATACAGCAGTTCTTACTGTTTACAGCACACAAGGACAACAAATTTACACAACCAACAATTTGTCAGCAGACAATATGTGGAATGGCAAGTTGATGAATGCTCAAAAAGATGTTGCAGAAGGAACTTACTTCTACCGATTGACTGTTAAAAACGGACAAGATGAATTATACAATCACATCCAGTTCGTTGAATTAAGAAAATAAAATATCAAAAAGAAATTTTGTAATATAAGTAGTTTGAGACCTCGACATCATAAGATGTCGGGGTTTTTTACTTTTAGGAAATGTAGCATGCTTGGTCGAATAGCCTTGTGTTCTACATTTTTTTTATGAGGAGCGAATGGTTCAGTGCTTCGTC
>JAHDBB010000154.1 GCA_020630635.1 Chitinophagales bacterium | reverse complement strand
GAATGCAAATAGCTTTGCTCCACAAGTCGAAAAGACTTGCGGCAGAAGATTTTGGTTGCATTCATAGGAACGGATAGCGGGACTTTCCGTGACGATGAAAGAGTAATAACCGTTCTCTCCTAATGAAAATAAAATAGGATTTAAGGATTAGAAAATTAATCGGATTGAATTTTGTTAGGAAGATAAAGATAATAAAAAAAGCAATCGGATCGCTAATTCCTTTAGGAGATAACCATCCGATTGCAGAGAGAATTTAGTAAAAAATATTTTAAGGTAGTTGTTCTTCTATAATGTAATTGCTCAATGCTTGACTGTTTTGAGGAGCCGTTAAGACATTGAAAAAGATAGAATTAGGATCATTGTTGTTGCCTTGATAAATAACTGTTCCATCTAAGTTGACATCACCTGCATCATAGGTTTGTAAAATATAGTTGGGTGAACTTTGGGTGTTTTCATCAGCAAAAAGAAGTGTGAAAAATGGAATCGTTGTATCACTGTCATTTCCTTGAAAAATAATATTGTCATTAGAGTTACAGTTTCCAGCCCACAAAGCATATACACCACTATCCATTAGTTTTAAAGCGTTTGTACCCCAAGTGTTCGTGCTTGAATTGGTGAAGTCAATAAATGGTGTGTTATCCAAAGGCATTGGATTGGCAGTCATCACCCCTAAATGATTTCGGTGTCGCAAAGAAACATAGTAGTTGCCTGCGGGCATTGTACTAAATTCAATATTGGCATTTCCTTGTGCATTTACTACGATGCCGTCGCTTTTAACTAAAACCGATTGAGTCGCTAATATTTGGGAAGGATTATTGGCATCTCTTAGTTCCATCATCAACCAATCAACAATGTCATTATTGGCTAAAATAGCATTGGTCGTTGTTTCATTTCCACCATTACCGTAATGAATAAACTCGACTAATCCATCATAAGGTTCTTGCAATGGAAGGAGGTTTTGTTGTTGTAAATCGTGACGCATAAAATTACCACCACTGTTGATTAAAGCTCCTTGTAAAAATACACGCATTTGTAAATTAGCAGCCTCAAAAGTTGGTGTACCAGCACAAACACAGTTGGCATCTAAAACGTCATTAATAGTTTGTGGATTGCCATCATCACAAGCTTGGCCTTCACAAGTTGTACCACTAGGTTCAACGATGGTTAAAAATTGATTGGCGGTAGGATTGTTGATTTCTTGGATTTCACCAGAAGGCCATCTAACCACCACTTGATCTACCTGAGTTGCTGAACCAATACCAAAGTGTTGGGTAAAGGAGTTCATAATACCGTAGCCTTCACCAGAGCGCACTTCTCGAATTTGTTTACCCCAGCTACCATATAATTCTACTCTTGCACCGATGCCATTGATGTTACTTTGAGTTCCTTCCAAGTTGATGGCAATAAAGTTGTTTGAATTACCATCGTTCATAAATAATCTGTCGGGAATGTTGGTCGGAGTCGTAAATAGTTCAGCATATCCAGCATAAATATCTAAGAAACCATCATGGTTAAGGTCACCAACAGCGAAAGATTCAATTTGGTTATTATTGAAAGGATTGGGCGCTTGGGTAAAAGTACCATCTCCATCATTGTAAAAAAGATAGTGGGCAGTACCAGAGAAAAGTAAGTCCACAAATCCGTCATTGTTGAAGTCTCTGAAAAGGGCTTGAATGGCAAAAGCATTGTCGCCCGACAAAGTAGGCCATAAACCGCTACCAGCCGATACATCCGTAAATACACCATTGCCATTATTTTCCAATAATTGAGAACTCGTAAAGTGATTGCCAATAAAAACATCTAAATCACCATCGTTGTCAATATCGGCAAAATCGGCTACCCACGATTGTGCGCCAATCTTTAAATTAGCTTGGTCAGCGACTTCTGTAAAATTATTGTTGCCATCATTTTGAAACAACATATTGATCCGTCTTGGATCATTGGGATTGGTCACACCAGAACGACATTTTGAGATGTATAAATCCAAGTCATCATCGTTGTCATAGTCGGTCCACATACTTGCATAGTTCCCAGAGTTGTCACTAAAAGGAACGGTTGTGGTATTAATCAAGCCAGGAGCAAAAGTGAAAGAACCAGCCCCATTATTTCGATACTTTCGACTTTCTGCATCGTCATGACAAGCAAAAATATCGACCCATCCATCGTTGTCAATATCAGCAAAGTTGGAGCCTTGTAAAAAGATATTAGAGCTGGGAACGGTTTGTGCATTGTAGTTGCTACCACCACCATTGTTGTACAATAGCTTGATATTATCATATGCTCCGCCCACTAAGATGTCATTAAATCCATTGTGGTCCACATCTGCTACACAAGTACTCCATTCAGAACTACCGCTAACTTGACCAATATTGGAATGGTTAAAACTTTGATTGGGATTGGTTTGGTATTCTACTTGAAGAAAATTGCCTTGATTGTAGCGTAAAATGTCGTCTCTTCCATCTCCATTCAAATCGACTACTCCCATCGCTACTCCACTAAAATTTTGAGTAGTTAAAAGGTTGGTTTGATTAGAAAAGCTGACATTTTGGGCATAGGATAAAGAGTAACAACATGCTAGGACTAGCATGAAGCCGAAGAAATTGAATCTCATAATTAGTTAATTTTTGCTGGAATGAAATAATAATTCACTCCAAAGGACAGACCTATCCCATCCTTTTGGTTATTGGTAAAAGTCGTAAATGTTTGGTAATTGTGCTTTTAACTACACAACAATGAGGGAATAAAACTATTGGGAATCAATAAGGAGGAGATATAACACACATAGGAAGGGACAACAATAACACAAAATCATGGTTATTGGTATTATAGTGAAACAACAAAAATAAGTTATTCCATGTGACATCAATCTTTTCCGATTTTTGTCGTTGAAAATACTCGTCGTAGCCCTGCTATGACTGCGTTTTTCGTCGAGTCGTCGAACCGCTTCAAAATCAAAAAATCTTTTAGTCCCATTTTGGAATACTTTATTTCTGATCTTTCACATAAAACTAAATTGTAGATATACAAAGATACTTTTTTTAGGTCAATTCTTCAAGCTATGGAAGAGTTTTCTAAAGTTCTTCAACAAAAACATGGGTTGCAAACTTGTGTGTGACAGTTTCTTCTTTCTCTGCAAAGGCAATAATAAGCGAACTATCAAACTCTTGTACTTCTTTGACGAGTATTTCGCTATTCAATGACAAGCCAATTTTAGAAACAAATTTTAAGAACACTCTAGACTCGTCCTTAACACTTATCAAGCGACATTTTTTGCCTTCTTGAACCTCTGCTAAGGTCATTTTATTGACATCTAGGTATTCTCCTTTTGTATTGGGTATAATTGCGCCATGTGGGTCACGTTGAGGATAGCCTAAAAACTTATCTAACTCTTCGATAAGCTTTTCAGATTGAATATGTTCGAGCTGTTCGGCGACTTCATGTACCTCTTCCCACTTAAAATTCATATGTTGATACAAAAAAGTTTCCCATAGCCGATGTTTGCGTAATAACTGGATGGCAATGTCCTTTCCTTGTTCAGTCAGTTGCAACTTGCCATATTTTTTATAATCCACTAACTCTTTGACCTTCAGCTTTTTAAGCATTGCATTGACAGAGGCAGGGGATACACTGAGATGTTCAGCCAACTTATTGGTGCCTGTCTTTTCTTGAGCATTTTCAATAGTCAGATGAAACAAAGTCTTTAGGTAATCCTCTTCGTTTTTAGTTAGTTTCATAAAAATTATTTGTTAGAGTAGGCTAACTTTTGTAGTTTTGTATAGTCAAAATTAAGGCTTATATGTCAAAAACGAAAACAAATAGCTATTCGATGACCTTATTTTACTTACAAAAAACTTTTATCTATATACTTTTTTTGAGTATTTCTACTCTTTGCTTTGCTCAACAAGCGAGTATTAGTGGATTGGTAACCGATGAGCGAGAAATTTTACCTTATGCCAATGTCATTTTAGAACCCAAAGGATTGGGGAGTGTAACGGATGATACAGGAAAATATACTTTTGAAAATTTGATGGCTGGTGATTATACCATTAGTGTTTCTTATGTGGGCTATGAAACCCAAAAACAAGCCGTTTCGATTGGTAAAAATGAAAAACTGACATTAGATTTTACCTTAGAAGCTTCTACTGCTTTAGAAGAAGTGGTGGTGACAGGAACCATGAAACCAACCTTTGTTTCGGCTTCTCCTATCAAAGTCGATGTCATTACAAGTAAACAATTAGATACCTATTTGCCAACAGCATCTGCATCCGTTGTGGAAGGAATACAATTGGTGAATGGAATCCAAGAAGTCGTTGCTTGTGGTGTTTGTTATACCAATACTATTAGCATCAATGGATTAGATGGAGCGTATACGGCTGTCTTGATGGACGGAACACCGATGTATGGGAACTTAGCGTCCGTTTATGGACTCAATGGGATTCCCAGTATGATTATTGATCGTTTTGAAGTCATCAAAGGACCCTCTAGTACTTTGTATGGTTCAGAAGCAGTCGCAGGAGTTATCAACATCATTACCAAGAATCCAGAAAAGCAGCCCATTTTTTCTGCTGATATTATGGGAACATCGTATTTAGAAAGTTTTGGAAACATGGCATTTGCGCCCAAAATTGGTAAAAGTTCTGGATATATTGGATTAAATTATGCGTATGTCAACAATTTTGACGACCATAATCAAGATGGTTTTGGCGATGGAATCAATATGGATCGTTACTCCCTTTTTAGCAAGTGGAATATTCACCGCAAGAGTGGAAAAAACTTTTCGATTTCTGCCAAGTATTATTACGAAGATAGACGCAATGGGGTAGAAGATTTTGTCATTAATCGCAACTATCGAAAACTAAGAGGAAGCAATGCTATTTATGGAGAAAGTATCTATACCAATAGAGGCGAGATTATTGGTTCTTACGAATTTAATACAACAGCCAATTTAAAGTTAGATTTTTCTCTGTCGCATCATGACCAAGACAGTTACTATGGAAGCGATCATTATCAAGCCAAGCAAAAAATCACTTTTAGTAATTTGATTTGGAATATCGAAAAACCAAGACACGATATTATTGTTGGTTGGACCAATCGTTACAATGCTTATGATGATAATACGGTAGCAACTCAAGAAGTTTTAGCGGATGGTACGACTCAAAATAAAGCCGACAACCAATTTATTCCTGGTCTTTTTATTCAAGACGAATTTGAAGCCAACAATCAATGGACAATTTTAGGAGGAGCAAGATTAGATCATTACACGAATCATGGTTTGATTTTTTCTCCACGCCTCAATATCAAATACAAGCCAAGCGACTGGACAACTTTAAGAGCCAATTTTGGAACAGGATTTAGAACGGTGAATCTCTTCACAGAAGACCATGCTTTTATTACGGGACAAAGAACGGTTGAAATTGTGGAGGCATTGAATCCCGAACAATCTTACAATGCGTCTTTGAATCTCAATCACGTTTATAGCCTAATGAATGGAACAGGAAGTCTAGATATCGAAGGTTATTACACCCATTTTACCAACAAGATTATTCCCGACTACGGCACACCCAATAAAATCATTTATGAAAATTCGGATGGTTTTGCTCGTACAATGGGAATTGGTTTGACACTCAATTACCGCTTTGATTTTCCTTTATCGTTCAATGCTGGTTTCAATATGCAATCTGCTACAGAGACAGAACTAAATGCAGAGGGAATTTCGACAACTTCAGATATTGAATATGCGCCTAAGTGGAGTGGTATTTTTACCGCCAATTACCAATGGGAAAAGCAACAAATGACGCTTTCTTATACGGCTAATATTACAGGGAATATGGCCTTGCCAGAGGTCTTTGATTTGGATGAAAATGGAGAGATAATGAGCATATCAAGACCCACCAACAGCAAGCCTTTTTCTTTACACAATATCCAATTAAACAAGGTGTTTCGTCAGCATTTGACAGGATATGTTGGTGTCCAAAATCTCACGAATTATCGTCAAAACACTTCTCCTTTGGTTGGTTACAACGATCCGAATACAGCGATAGGATTTAGTGACTTTTTCGATACCTCTTATGCTTACGCACCCAATCAAGGACGACGGTTTTATGTGGGATTAAAGTGGGACGTAAACCGTAAACGCAAGTAGTTTTTAGGTGACAAGTGATAGTGACTTTTAGAAAAGGGACGAAGGGATGTTTCTCTTCATTTCTTGTTTTTTTAGGGACGAAAGGGACGTTTCTCTCCACTCTTTGAAATCCTATTAATCACAAAATCATCCTAAAAATCCTATTCCTTTTTTTAGCTAGGAGCGAAGGGTTCTTTACTTCGTCGCCACAGAAAGTCCCGCTATCCGTTCCTATGAATGCAGCCAAAATCTTCTGCCGCAAGTCTTTTCGACTTGTGGCGCAAAGCAATTGCATTCATACCACTACTATCGGGGCTATTTTGCATAGACAGAACGTATAGTAACTGAATTGTTTTAGAACTATTTTTGAGTTTTTGTGATAAATTAAAACCATAAAATAAAATGCTGTTTGGCTTGTTCTTGCCTAAAAAATACCAAGCCCATCCGATATAAGTCGATACTAACCGTCACCTGTGGATGTTCACAAATCGTCTTCCAACATTCCGTCATTTCAGGAGACCAATGGATGTCATCAAAAATAAACAAAGCCTCATTACTTGCCTTTTTAAGACACTGTTCAAAATAAGAAAGTGTTGGCTCCTTTCGATGGTTGCCATCTATAAACACATAATCCAAACTTTCCAATCCTTCTAAAACTTGGGGTAAATGGTCATCAAAATTACCTACTATCAATTCAATATTATCGGCTTTTAATCTGGTGAAATTCTGTTGGGCGAGTTGAGCAAGTTGGGGTGCGCCTTCGATGGTGAGAAAGGTGATATTGGGATTGGCTTTGGCTTGATAGAGTGCGCTGATTCCTAAAGACGTTCCCAATTCTAACATGCTTTTAGGTTTGAAATGATTGATAAGGCGGAAAAGGAGTTTACCATATTTGGGAGTGATGGCGACTTCTTTGACCATCTTGTCAATACGTCGAGTGGTGGTGGCATTGACCCTTGATCCTGCTCCCAAGTCTTGTATCGTAATACTATCGCTTCTTCCCAATAATCCTTTTCGTAAGTTTTCAATATCTTGATAGGCATAAAATTGTCGTTTGTCTCGAAATACTTCTTGGACTAGCTGGAATACAAAGGGAGAATGTAGATAAAATCTAGATTGTCCTTTGAGAAGATAACGTATATATTGTTGTGCAAGATGGAAGTTCGACACGTTGGATCATCTATTGTTGTGAAGGAGAGAGTTAGTTGGTGACTGGTGACAAGTGACTTTTGGTTTATTTTGTGGTTTTGGGACGATGGGACGTTTTTAGAAGTCTATAGTCGATGGTCAATAGTCCATAGTTACGGCTCAGTTTCTGTTTTTAGAATTTTAGATTTTGATATTAAAATTTCAAGCTGGTACTAAGAAGTACCTTCCAAAACCAACTAGACCCGACAGTAGTGGTATCGCTATATTGTGAATTGGCTTTGGACCACAAGTCGAAAAGACTTGCGGTAGAAGAGCGGTAGCGATAAGAACGAATAGCGGGGAGACCTATCACGATGAAAGACTAACCTTTCTCTCCAAAAAAACAGAAAACAACCCATAGCTATCAACTATGGACTGAAAAACTATCGACTATTAGAACCTTTCTCTCCAAAAAAACACAAAATAAACCACAGCTATCGACTATGGACTGAAAAACTATCGACTATTACAACCTTTCTCTCCAAAAAAGTTGAAAACAAAAGTACAAAGAGATTTTAAAAATTCGTTGAATCGAATCATTAATTTTTAGCAGGATTGAGAGGAAGCGGAGATGAGTTATGGTCTTGTTGAGACGCTGTTTGTTGGGTAGCTTTGGGGAAAGTGATTTGGAAAGTCGTGCCTTTGGGTTCATGGTCTTTGAGTGTGATATAGCCACTATGCAATTCGACCAACTCTCTCACGATGAATAAACCCAAACCTGTCCCTTTGGTCTTGCGTGTATCTTCATTGCCAATCCGATAAAACTTTTTGAAAACCTTCTTTTTTTCCTTATCTGGAATCCCAATACCTGTATCGCTAATTTCCACAATTGTTTGATTATTTTGGATAAAAGCCTTGACCAAAATATCATCATGATTGGACGAATATTTGATGGCATTCTCAATGAGATTGTGAAAAATGGAACTTAGGGCAGTGCGATCTCCTTTGATAAAAATCTGCGGTTCAATGTCTAAATGAAAATGGCGTTTGATGGCTCCATTGATGGTGAATTTTTCCGCAATTTGTTGAAGGAGATTACTTAGATTGTGTTGTTCGTAAGCAAAAGTGACCGTTTGATTATCCAACTTTGCGGCTAGGAGTAAGTTGTTGACCAAGTTTTGTAGACGCTCTGTATCTTTCAAAGAATTTTGTAATAAACGCTCTTGTTGATTTTTATCTAATTTTCGATTGAACATCGTTTGTAAAGACAGTTTGATGCTCGCAATCGGAGATTTGAGTTCGTGCGTGATGGAAAGTAAAAAATTGCGTTGTTGGCGATTGAGGGTGAGTTCTTTTCTAAAACCTGCATGGATCTTGTAAGTTCCCAAAAATAGCAAGATAAAAAAGATAAACCCCTCGCCTAAAATCATCATGTTTTGCTTTTTGAGCTTCTCTTGTAGGGCTTTATATTGGGGCGCATGAACCACCATCATTGGGTCTAAACCATTTCTTTCGTACTGCATTTGCATGATGGTCTTTTTATCATCAAAGGCTTGTTGATTTTTTTGGACATGCAGCAGCGACCACCAAATAAAAGAGGCGAAAATATAGACGACTAAGACGTAGAAGACAAAAAGGGGCTGGAATAGGTTTTTGAAGTTAAATGACATGGCTCAATAGGTCAATGATTTCGATAAAATTAACGTATTGCTCATTCAAAATCAAATGATTGTTACAAGGGAAATGTCTTTTTAGTGTAAAAAAATGCTTTTATCGTTGAATGAATATCTTTTTAGACCAATGACCTTTTTGAGACTGAACAGAAAGTAAATATAATCCATTGGAAATATGTTCCTTTAAGTTTAAAACTTCATTATTTGAAGGATGATATTCGTTCCAAACTTGTAGTTGATTGCCTTGTAAGTCAAATAATTGAGCATCGAATTTTTTCAAAGAGCAATTGATTTGTAGATTAATGTTGTTGAGAATAGGATTTTTGGCAAGCTTGATGCATAATGGGTTATTAGGTGTTTGAAGATCGGTTTCAATTATAGGTACAACACCCTGTAAATAGCCAATACCATTGTTGCCATCTACGTAAACAAGGTGAAAGGTCTCATTTAAATAGGTAAGAGATGGAAATTGTTGATTACCTTCTATTGGAGTGATATTGGCAAAATTGGTGGTGAGGTCAGTCGTTCCATTTCTTGATAAAGCAAATACTAAATCAATACTTGTTTCTTCAAAATCTGTTTCCTCCCAAACCATTCCGACTGTATTATGAGTTCCAGCGATATGGGGATTATTTTGATTAGAAGCCGTATTGAAACGAGGAACAGAACTTTCCATGCCTTTTTCCATTGTTTGTTGGTGCAGCGTGCTGAAAGAAACTCTATTGGTACTTTTCCAAATAGTGATAAGACTGTCATTGGCTAAAGGAGTCATTTTAGGTCCACTAATAGGACAATAGTTGATAACCCAATCGGCGGCATCTATGTCTATTCCTTGCTCAAAACTATTGCCCCCATCATTGCTTTTGGTTACCCATATATCTCTAAGATTATCATCATTATTACGGAAAACTAACCAGATATTTTCACCTTGTGCATGTAAATCGGAAGGACAACATTCACATACAAACTCACCATCTGCTGGTTCGTTGGCAATTACAGCTTCTTCAAAACTTTCTCCACCATCATTGGAGCGAATAACAATGTAACGAGCATCTGTTTCATTGGAGTTTTCCATAATGACACTTACGATAGGATTCCCTTCATCATTAGTTGTTACAGAGGCAAGTGTTGCCCATTTTCCAGGAGCAGGAGTTACAACATTGACAGGACTTTCAAAGCTTTCTCCACCATCTAGAGAACGAATTAAGAAGACTCCTTGACTAAAATTTTCATAAACCAGATAAATTTGATTTTTATAGGTTGCCATATCTAAGCCGCCAAATGAGTAAATACTTGGATTCACTCCATCTGTTGAAATAGTGATGGGTTCAGTAAAAGTATCCTCCATTATTTTGCTAAAAAGAATGAAGGAACCTTGTCCCCAAATAACCACAGGTGTTCCATCTTCTAATACTTCAATGACAGGACTTTTAGCATTGGGTGATATTGTGATAGAAGTTGGATTTGACCATTCTATTCCATTTTGTGATTGTAGAGACTGGTGACAGAACAGTAGAGAAATTGCGAATATTAATATATGTTTCATCGGTGATAATTTGTTGAGAGTTCATAAAAATAAGAATTTTTGCGAAATTGATAAAATTCAAAGATATGTTTGGTTAATATATAGCAAAGATTTTGTACATTTAGAAGGTGATATGCTCTTTTTCTCCAAAAACTCAACTAATTAAACTTATAGATATGTCTAAGCCAATTAAAATCTTTTTGTCGTATGCTCATGCGGATGAAGCCTATAAAGATAAACTATTGATGCATTTAAAACCCTTGAAACGAGCAGGGTATATTGATAGTTGGAATGATAGAGAGATTATTTTAGGGCAGGAATGGAATGATCAAATCAAAGATGAGCTGGAAGCCGCCCAAATTTTATTGTTTTTGGTGAGTCCAGCATTTATGGGATCTGACTATATTCAAGATGTCGAAATTGTTAAGGCACTCGAACGCTATAAAGATAAAAGCGTCTTGATTATTCCCGTTATTTTGCATCCTGTTGATTTGAGTTTATTGCCAATCAAGCAGTTTCAGGCTGCTCCGAAAAATGCGAAGCCTATTACTATTTGGGATAATGAAGACCTTGCTTGGTTGGATGTGGTCCAGCAGTTGAAAAGGGTGATTGAGGCTTTGCGTAATGGAACTATACAGTTGACGGAGGTGAAAAATGTTGAGAAGGAAGAGGAAAAAAAAGGGATGAATAAGGAACTTTCAGTTGATGAAATCAAAACATTGATTAGGACTTTTCAACTTAAAAAAGCCATAAAAGAATTAGAGAAAAAATCTGAAATTAAAAAGGAAGGCAAAGGTGATACTTTGATTATGTTATCTGGACAGTATGCGGCATTAGAAATGGATATAGAAAAAGGTGTTATCAGCCAAGAACGGATTGACCTCCGACGTAATCAAATTATGAATGCGTTGTTGAGTTTGATGGATAATGTTTTTGG
>JAHDBB010000153.1:4762-11389 GCA_020630635.1 Chitinophagales bacterium | reverse complement strand
CTATCGGGGCTATCGGGTTGAGGTCATTCACTATAGTAACGGAGCCGCTTTAGAATTAAAAAATTAGAAGTTAATTTATTTGAGTTTGGTTGATCCTCAATACAACTTTTCTTGAGATAGGTAAATTCAAAAAATACAATATACATAAATATAAAAATACATAAAAACAAATAAAAATATCAACAACATACCACAAAACATTCAAAATGCCATTATTTAAACAGAAGCAAAAATCATCAAAAATCGAATAACAATAAAATCAGAATACAAGATACTATTAATCAACAACATACACTTAAATTAAAAAAAATACAAGAATATTTGAAACTCCATTCCTTAAAATACCGTAAGCCCCAATAACAACAATTTAATTAAACAAAAAGCTAATATAAAAAAACTTATAACAAAAAACATATACATAAAAACAGCTCACCTTTTTTACTCAAACAACTTAATTTATTTATTAGCTAGATAGTATTAGATCAGTTGGGAGATGTTGCGTCCTTACCCAACTAGACCTGATAGTAGTGGTATTGCTGCGTTTGTGGGTTGGCGTGGGTTGTGGTGAGGCAGCAGCAATAAGAACGGATAGCAGGACCAAAATATAACGACGAAGCTATAAACGTTCTCTCCTAAAAAATATCTATCTAACAAGACCTTTTTAGTAATTCTAACATCACAAAACTTGAATTAAGTAAAATTAGCTATCACCATATACAAAATATCCCTTCAAATGAGAAATTTATTATCTACATTTCTCATTGTACTTTCCTTGATACTGTTTGCTAGTCCCCAAGCGAAAGCACAATGTACTATTGATTTTCAAGTTATTGATTTAAATATTGATGGAGTAGAAGGCTTTGCCAAAACTGATTTTATGGAAGTTTGTGGAGCAACTGATACGATCCCTTATCTATTTTTCTTCAATGATGATACCATCCCTTTAATTAACACTTTAATAACGATTGATTTTCCACCAGGTATGCAATATGCAGGCTTTTTGGATGTCCACTACGCTGGCGATCAGATTTATGAATTTGATGTTGCCAACCCCAATGAGCCGACCTTTGTTTTGCCTATTTTAGAGCCAGGTCAATCTATGGTGGCTTATATTGGTGTAGGAGTCAATTGTGATTATGATGTCAAAACAAACCCTCCTCCTATTGATGTCATTGTTACATATGAACAACAAATGATGGATGGAGGTTTTATAGAATGTAAGCAAGTTTACAATGATATTAGTGACTACGTAAGTACCGTCAAAACGCCTGTTCTCAATATGGCAAATCCTTCTCCTGTCAATCGCAATATTAGTGATGTAAATACCAATGGCTGTCAAAACATTACGATTACACAAGATGGATTGGGTGCTTCTATTGATAGCTTTGTATTCTTTATCAATGGTTTAGATACACTAGGAAATTTCAAATTGTCCAGTCTCCGAATTAGTGGAACGGACATTCCTTATGATTATGATGCGACCAATCAAGAACTCACAGCCTATGTAGGTAGCTCCTTTTTTAATGATGGAATATTGGATGAGGGCGAAAGTGTGACCATTCAAGCCTGTTATCAATTTACAGGATGTATGGAAGAAGGTACTCAGTTTTTGACCTATGCTGCCCAATATGGCTGTGAAAAGAAACTGTGTTCACCTGCCACCTCTAAGGAAGGAAGTGTTACATTTGTTCCTAACTTTAATGCTAATCCTGTAGCCATCAGTAGCTTTGGCAATGCAGGAGAATTTTGTGGTGAACCCATCCGATATGGTTTGACCTTGCATGGCAGCAATGCAGATTCTATCAATGGACAATGGAATGACTTAATTCTCAAATTTGACGCTTGTGAAACAGCCAATACAACCCTTTCTGATATTCAAATAAATGGGGTAACCTTGCCAGCCGAAGCTTGGAGCATTCAAGGTGGAATTGCCACTTTAGATTTTACTCAATTAACCAGTGACATAGATGGTAGTGATATAGGATTGAGTGATATGGATGGTGATAATCAGTTTGATGATTTAGCAGGAGGCGATACGATTGTTTTAGAGATGGAGCTCTCTGTTATTTGTTCTGATGGAAGTGGATGTGCCAGTACTGCTTGTAGTATAGCACAAGTTGAAGTCAATGGTTTGCGTCATTGTGGTCAGAATTTTCAATTATTTGCTCCTGTTGACCCTGTTTCATTCTTTTATGGAGAAACCAGTTTTGATACCAATGAAGATCTGGATTATAATGGAACTCCTATAACAGAATTGATAGAACCTTCGAGCTGTGATTGGGAAACCACTCAAAATGGTTTTGCCCTTACTTATACCTATGGACAAGAAAACTTATTGCCTTGTGCTGGAAGTGGAAATTTGTATATGGTTGCAACGATTGAAGGCTCTGGTCCCGATGTCGTTCCCAATACCCGTTATACCCCTAATTCTGCTACTTACATGGGCGCACCCGTTCCAGGTGTCACAAGCAATTATGTTACCGATCCGATTTCAGGCGATTCATTGCTTTTGGAAATCATCATTCCTATCGGAGATGTCGCCAATGATGCAGCAGGTCATGATTATTTTTTCAATTTAGATTTAAAAGATCATTGTTCCCCTCCTGACTATTTATTTACCAGTATGAAGGTTATTGAAGAATGTGATTGTGGAACAGGAACTCCTTGTGAAGTCGTGCGTTCCTGTCATTCTGTATTGAGTCGTATAGAGTGGGATAGTCAATGTGGATGTGTGTGTCAAATTCGTGCATTTGTAGATACCTTACAACGTTGCAATTTTGGTTATAAAGATAAAGAAATGACCGAAAAATGGACAGCCGAAGAAGTACCCAAAGAAGATTTACTTCGATTTTTACCTGGTGATACCATGTTCCTTAGAACGGGTTATGAGGTTTTAGATCCTGCTGCTTTTTTGGATGGAACTCGTGATTGGGGCTTTGAGATATTTATTAGAGATCAAAATGGACCTGGACTTCCTGATGTCTATAATGCCAACTTTATCAACTGGTATTTTCAGGATGGTGGAACAGGAGCTTTAGACCCAATTGGTCTACCTTCTTGTTTTCAAAACTATCCAGATTCAACTAGGGATAATGAATTGTATCCAAGAATCTTTTTCAGGAATATGGGAGTCGATAGGTATGCGGGACAAACTTGGGCTAATGGACAAAATAATGCTTATGGAGTCTGCCCAGATGATAACAATATCAATCCTCTATTTCCCATTGAGTCTGCTGCTGATTATGATATGCCCAATGCTTCTAATGATGAGTTAGATAATATGCTAAGAATGCGTTTATATTTTGAAGCACCTGAACCTTGTGGTAACACAAATAGTGACTATGATCCAGCAGGAGCAACTGATTATTTTGACAATGGTTGTCATCAATCACTAATAGATGATTTAGGTGGCATTCAGGCAGGTGATATTTTTTATATTGAGTTGAAAGTTCCTATCATTCATAACCCCAATTATAATTTGGCGGCATTAAATGGGATCACTAGTGAAAGTACCAACTTTGTAACCCCTAGTGCCTTTACCTATGCATTGGATCCTGTTTCTTGTTCCGCTGCTCTTACGGGTTATGATTGTACAACTTCTGAAAATTTCTTTGTGCATTTGCCAGGTCCGGTAGTTGCTTCAGAAACAGATGTTGTAGTAGATGATTGTGAGGTAAAGGTCAAATATACTTTCGACTTATTAAATCCAACACCAACTGTAGACCCTGACCAAGTTCCTTGGTTTGAAAATGAGTATCGTCCTTATATGTACACAGAGTATTTACAACCCAATTTTCCGACCAATCTTATTTATATTGACGGAAGTGCCAGCATTATTGATTTGTCAGGAGATACTATTGCTATTGGTTCACAATATGTAGACCCTGAATATGGCAACTTACTTTGTATCAGTGATGGAGAAGGAGGTATTTGCTGTGCAGCAGAAGACACAACACAATTAGCAGGACTGCGATTTATGGATGATGACTTTTATGTGGGGGCTAGTATTCCTTATGGAGATGGACCGGCAGGTCCCAATTTGGTATCTACGACTCTGGGTAGATGTCTCAATGGTACTCCTTTGATTCAACAAGCAAATGATCCATTCCCTGTTCTTCCTGTTGGTGGTCCTATCGCTTGTAATTGGTCGATCATCTATGATTTACAAGCTTTATGTCCAGAAGAAGTTACGGCTGAAGACTTTAACTTAGAAGCTCAATTTGTAGAACCTTACATCGTTAATTTTCCAGATGACACCTATGATGCCACCAATATAAATAGCTCAGGAGCCATCCCTACTGAAAGTTATTTACAATATACCATTAATCCTTATGGACAAGCTTGTACGACCACTGATGCCAATTTATGTGATGACTACTGGGAGCAAATTGTACCTGATCCCAATGTTAGTAATGACCTCATTGGTAATAATCCAATGCGTCAAAATTCTACTTTCTTGGTAGGTATCAACAATTTCACAGACAATAGTTCCGACTTCCCTCCATTAACAGGAAGTGTTGCCAATCCATTGATTGCAGACTTAGCAGATCAACCAGAGTTAACCAATTATGAGGTTTGTGCTGGTGATGCAAGTTTAGGAGGAGCCACTCATCAAAATGTTTCTACAGCTATTAAAGTCCCTTATACCATTGCTTTAGAATTTGTATTGGATGCCAATGGAGATACGATTCCTTTAACAGAAGTCAGTAGTGATACATCAGGTGTCATTTATTCTTTTGAAATGGCTGATTTACCGCCTAATACTTGTGTAACCGTACAAGTTGCCACTGAATTATTATTTTGTCCAGTTGGTTTGGATTTGCCTACGGAAATCTGTTTAACGACCACATCTGGTTGTCTTTCTTCTGATAAACAAGCAGCTATTTCAGCCATAGCAGATGCTTGTTCTAATAGTGAGACTTGTTATCAGTATACGACTTTAGAATCAGATTTACAAGTTGAATGGATTACAGAACCTCCCATCAATATTCCATTGTGTGATACTGTTGAGTTTGCTGTTAGAGTAAAAAATGTAAAACCTGCCGTATTGATTAATCTTGATTTGGAATGGGTTTTTCCTCCAGGTTTAGATTTTGTTCCTGATTGTTGGAAAGTCGTGTTTCCTGGTGGTGATATGGTTTTTGGAGATACTTTAAGTATTCCTGATCCAACTCCTAATCCTGTTGGTAGCAGCACTTATCATTATGCAGATGATGCCTTATTTAGCGACTTTATTGACCAAAATGGTTTACCAGATGTTTTTGCTGCTGATGATTCCAATAAGGTAATTATTATGTTTAAAGCGGTCACCATTTGTGAAGAATTTATATCAGGGACAGGAATCACTTTTGAAGCTCAAGCGGCTGATCCTTGTGAAGCCACTATCACTAGTGGAGTCGTTAATAGCAAACCCATCATTGTCAATACTGCCAATCCTGAAGATTTTGCACAGCTTTTGAGTTTCCCAACCATCGTAGATTTCCATTGTGGTAGTACTACTGAAGTGGGAATTACGGCTTATAATATGTCAGAAACAGGGGAAACCAATCAATCGACTATGTGTATTACCATACCCGATGAAATGGATTATATCCCCAATTCCATCGTTTATACTGCTCCTGCTGATTTTAATGGGAATCCTGTAGAAACAGATGTGGGCAATGGTACAGAGGTCTGTGTGGATGTTCCCGATGGAGTGGGTCCTGGTGAGTTATTTGCGGTAGCTTTAGAAACATATTTTGGTGAAACAATTGCTTGTGGAGAAGGCTCATTGGGTGTTGAAATTTATTCCTACCTAGAAGCTCGAACTTGTGAAAACTTAGCTACAGAATGTGGGGTCAATGTAAGAAATAGTATCAATCCTGATATTACGATCAACTATCTACCTCCTGTAACAGTAGGAGAAATTACAGCTTTGTATGAATGTAACTTAAATCCTGATAGTGTGACTTATAGTTATTCTATTGATTTAAGTAATATGGGTCCAGATTTTAACAGCAATATTTATGTAGAGATTTTTAGAGATGTAGATGAAAATGGAATGGTTGATCCTTATGATATACTTTTAGATGATATAACGCATCCCATTAATTTACCGATGAATGGAGCAATGGTTATTAATGGAGAAGTGACTGTTCAAGAAGATTTATCTTGTCCTGTCTTTTTACAAGTAAGACAAGAAACAGACTGTCTTTGTGATTTGCAGTACTTCCCTATCAGTCAATTTGAACCTGCTTTCTTTGCGGAATTAGGAAATAGTCAAATACTTTGTCCCGATACGGATTTAAAAATTCCTATCTGTGGCAACTTTACAGAAGATATGTTCACCTTAGATCCTTCCAATGCAGGAACGGTTAGTATCAATGCTAATAACGACTCGGCTTATGTATCGTTAAATAGTGGATTCGGTGTGACAGATCCTGTCAAACTGACTTTGGATGTAAGTTATGGTGATTGTATGAATAATTTCTCCACCAATATTTATCAGTTAGACGACATCACTTTTGGTCCTTATGATCCCATCACCGTTTGTAGCGATAAATGCAGTAGTTTGTTATTAGACTTGCCAGTTAGTTGGTTGGAAACGGCCATGATTCAATGGTCACCTACCGACTTTTTAGATGATCC
>JAHDBB010000153.1:1301-4662 GCA_020630635.1 Chitinophagales bacterium | reverse complement strand
CAGAAATCACTACTTCAACAGGAAGTTTTGCTTGGTTTGAAGATGCAGCTACAACTATGTCTATTGCAGACCCAACCAATGTAAATGTAACGGATGGAGCAGATTATTATGTGGCATTTACAGATAGCAATACTTGTGTCAATACAGCAAGTGTTATCTTTACGGTCTATCCATTGACTCCTGAAGCAACCTTAATTCCATTGGAAAATGTTTGTTTGAGTAAACAAGATGAAAATTCACACATCATCAACTTAGATAGCTTGATTACAAGTGGACCATTTACAGGTACTTGGGTAGATGACGATGCAACAGGTGCATTGGTCGGTGATATTTTTACCGCAACAGATGCGATGGCAGGCAATACTTATAAGTTTACATACATCATATCTGGAATGCCTGGCGCAGAAACCACTAGTGGTTGTTACGATAATATTTATACTGTTTCTATTGAAGTCAAAGAGCAATGTTGTCCAGAACTCAACGAATTACTTTTAATTGAAAATATTTGTACAGAAGATACTCAAGCAGGTCCTGTTGATATAACCATCAATCACAGTACAAGTCCCGAAAACTTAGCTTTATATTATAGCTTAGATACGACTTTGACCGTCACAGAGCTATATGGAACTCCTTTTGGTGGCGGAGCAACAGCGATCAATGCCGATATTACACCAACAGGAATAAGCACCGTTGAAAGTGGATTTAATTTTCCTCCGAATAATAGTGATACCGTTACCACTTATTGCGTTTATTTAATCCTCAATGAAAACAATAGCTTGATTGATGCACCTGATTGTTTACCAATGTTAAAAACATCCATTGATATTTATCCCTTACCCGATATTGCAGGTGGAGAAATCTTTGCTTGTGATAACAATGATGGAACGGGTGACTTTATCTTAGAAGAAGCCGATTCTTTGGCAGATGTCGATGGAGGCAATACCGTCACTTATCACAGTATTTTAGCCGATGCAGAAAATGATGCCAATCCTTTAATTACTCCTTATGTAGTAACAAGTGGGACCATTTATGTGAGAGTAGAAAATCAATATGGTTGTCATAGAACAGAATCCATCACCTTAACGGTCTTAGATGCACCTATCTTAAATAACTCAACGATTGAAGAATGTGATAGAGGAGATGGTTCGGGAGAATTCGATCTTTCTGGTGTCAATCAATATTATGCAAGTGAGGCTGATGCTGAAACAGAAAACAATCCTTTACCCAGTCAATATATCAGTACAGGAGAAACGATTTATATTAGAGTCAATTCAACCAATGGATGTTTTACCATTCGAGAAGTGATTTTAGAGGTGCTGAATTTACCCAATATCATGGCAGCCAGTTTAGACCTTTGTGATAGTGGAGATGGAACAGCAGACTTTACCTTATCGGATGCAGACGCACTCATTGATTTAGATGGTGGAAATACCGTAACTTATCATGCTTCTCAAATCCACGCTATCCAAAATATTTTCCCTCTTTCAAGTCCTTACAATAGTGCTGGTAATGAAACGCTTTATGCCAGAGTCATGGACGAATTTAGTTGTGTCAATATTGCTCCTTTGACACTTATTATCAATCCACTTCCACAAGTAGAAGACACGACTTTAGATGCTTGTGACAATGGAGATGGCACAGCCGATTTTATGTTAATGTTAGCCAATGCATCCGTCGATGTAGTAGATACCAATGCGGTAACCTATCACATCTTACAAGCCGATGCAGAGGTAGGCATCAATGCTTTAACAAGTCCTTTTACCAGTATAGAAGATACCATATATGCTCGGATAGAAACAGGAGAAAGTTGTTATTTGACGTCTTCTGTTTTTCTAAATATTTTCCCACTACCAGAAGTGGTTGATGCAGCACTCTATGTCTGTGATGATGGGGATGGAATGGTTGATTTTGCGTTGACAGATGCAGATGCTTTAGTCGATACAATTGGTGGAAACACCATCTCTTATCACCCAACAGTAGCCGATGCAGAAAACAATCTAAATGCCCTTTCTAGTCCTTATGAAAGTAGTGGAGAAACAGTATTTGTAAGAGTAGAAGACAGCAATGGGTGTATCAGTATTGCAGAAGTTCAACTAATTGTTGTAATACCTCCACCAGCCGCCTCTATTGAGATATTGGGTTGTGACAATGGCGATGGTACGGCTGACTTTGCACTCTCTTTAGAAGCTGCCAATATTGATACCAATGGTGGAAATACAGTTACCTATCATTTGACACAAACAGATGCAGATGCTGGATTAAATGCCTTAAGTAATCCATACAACGCCACTGATGGAACAATTTACGCAAGAGTGACAGACCAATATGGTTGTTATACAACAGCAGCTATTACACTTACTGTACAAGCTTCTCCAATCTTGACCAATACCGAAATTCGGGAATGTGATAGAGGAGATGGTATGGCTGAATTTGACCTTTCTGCTTTAGGAATTACCTACTATCCAACTTTATTGGATGCAGAAGGAGAAATCAATCCTTTAGCAAGTTCTTATACAAGTGCAGGCAATGATACGATCTATTCAAGAGTCAATGCCACCAACGATTGCTACACGATTGCACAGGTTGTATTAACGGTATTGCCACCTCCACCTTCTGTAGATATTTCATTCAATGCTTGCGATAAAGGAGACGGAACCAGTGATATTATTTTACCTGATTTAGATGCCTTAGTAGATACATCAGGCGGAAACACCGTAAGTTATCACCCAACTGATATTGATGCATTCTTAAATACCAATACTTTAAGCAGTCCCTACAATACAATAGGAGGCGGTGAAATGATTTTTGCCAAAGTCGAAAATGCAGATGGTTGTTTCAGTATTGCGGAAGTTATTTTAAATGTCGTACCCAATCCTGTGGCTGTTGCCGATACTTTAGAGGTTTGTGATAATGGAAATGGAACTGCCGAATTTGATTTGAGTCTGCTCAATGTAGATGCCAATGGTGGAAATGTCGTGACCTTCCACGCTACTCAAGCCAATGCAGATGTGGGGATCAATCCACTTGTTTCTCCTTATATGAGTACAGGCGGTGCTATCTACGCAAGAGTCGAAACCAATGACGGATGTTTTGATACGGCTGAAGTAATCTTAACGCCTCTCCCCTCTCCCATTGCCAATACAGTCACTTATGAACTGTGTGATAAGGGAGATGAAACGGCTGATTTTGATTTGGAAAGTTTAAATACATTGGTTGATAATGAGACAGGCAATACGATTTCGTATCATACCACACTCAATGAGGCAGAGAACAACTTAACCTCTTTGACCAGTCCTTACAATAGTGGAAGTGATACAATTTTTGTAAGAGTCGAAGCCAGCAATGGATGTTTTGATACAGA
>JAHDBB010000153.1:0-1201 GCA_020630635.1 Chitinophagales bacterium | reverse complement strand
GAAACAGCAGAAGGATGCTATCTGACCACTACTTTAGAACTCATTGTTTTACCATTGCCCAACGTTGCCCCTGCGACCTTACAAGTATGTGATGATGGAGACGGAAGCATTGATTTTGACCTTAATGAAGCAATTGCAATGATTGATTTGGATGGTACAAATGTAACTACCTTACACACTACTTTAGATGATGCCAACAATGCTCTAAATGCAGCAAGCAGCCTTTACACCAGTACAGGAGAACTACTTTTTGCAAGAGTTGAAACAGCCGATGGTTGTTTTGTGATAACGACCTTAGAATTAGAAGTTTTGACAGCTCCGATTTTGGAAAATGCAGAATTGATGGAATGCGACTTGGGAGATGGTACAGCGGAATTTGACTTGTCAAGTGGCTCAGGTACTTACTATCCAACTTTAACGGATGCCGAAAGTGAAACCAATTCATTAGGAACAACTTATATAACCGTAACAACAACGATTTATATTCGAGTCAATTCAACCAATGAATGTTACGATATTGCGGAAGTACTTTTAACCGTTACGCCTCTTCCACAAATTGCCAATTATCAGATCAATGAATGTGATGATGGAGACGGTGCAGTTGACTTTGATTTAAGTCAAGCAGATGCCTTTGTCAGTCCAGACACCGATAATACTTTTTCTTATCACACCAATGTTTTAGAGGCAACCAATGGCAACAATCCTGTATCGGGCATTATGGAGAGTACAGGTGAAACCTTGTTTGTGAGAGTGGTCACACCAGAGGGTTGTTTCCTCATTTCAGAGTTAACCCTCAATGTTGAAAACTGTCCACCCGAATGTCCTCCGACTCGTTGTATCCCAATTACGGTCACTAAACGAAAATAGCATAAAAGACATAAGTTATGCTTGCACACTCACAGTATGAATGTTAAACTGACATGTTTAGCTTTTGCAGCCTCCACTTTTAGCCTAGTGGGGGCTTTTTGATTTTAGATTTTTCAAAAATCACTTTACTTCTCCAATTCACTCAATCCCGCAAGTCTTTTTGACTTGTGGTTATAAATGCAAGAAAGTCTTTTTGACTTTCGGAATCTAAAAATAATTAACATTGGGAGTAAAATATCTTAATAATGTTGAATGCTGTTTATTTTGTAATTCTTCCTTTTTAGGAGCGAACTTTGCTAGCTTCGTCGTGACAGAAAGTCCCGCTATCCGCTCT
>JAHDBB010000152.1 GCA_020630635.1 Chitinophagales bacterium | reverse complement strand
CCCTTGTAGAGCAAATTCATGAATTTGCTCTACAAGGGGGATAGGAACGGATAGCGGGACTTCCCATAACGATGAAAGAGTAATAACCCTTCGCTCCCAATAAAGTAAAGCAACCAAGCCTCGCTCTCAATTAACAAGATAGTCATTTTCTCCATAAAAACAGAAAAGAAGCCCAATATATTGCTTTACTATAAATGCGCTCTCAAAAAAATCAAAATGAGAGAAAAAAACGTTTTTTTTTGTATGGAGATTTTATATATGTACAAATATAACAAAATGAACTCATAACAGTTGATTCGACTTTTTATCAAACATCCAATAATTAGAAAGTATTTGCAAAATGGGAAAAAAACATCAAATACATTAACAATTTGCTATGGATTACCGTATATAAAAACAGTATGAAGGTAAACTTGAAGCATCCAATAAGGAGGGTATTGGTTGTAGAAGAAGACCCAGCATATCGTAAGCTAGTGGAATATATCACTAAGCTTAATCCTGATTATGAAGTATTCAGCTTTTCATCAGGTAAAGAATGTCTGGACAACTTACAACAACTCAACCCTACTATAATAACGATAGACCACCAGCTTCCCGATATGACAGGAAGAGAGTTTATGACTCAGGTGAAAAAATTTAATGAAAATATAGCTGTTATTATTATATCCAATCAGAATGACATACCAACAGTGGTGGATATGATTAAAAACGGTGCGTATGATTATATAGAAAAAAGCGATGAACTTAGAACACAACTACTAGCGACTTATAACCGCCTTAAATTGCGTCTCGATTTACGAAAAGATGTCCGAAAGTTTCAAGAAAATGTCAATCAAAATTTTCAGTTTGTTGAAACCATCAAGGGCGAAAGTCCTGCCATTAAGCGCATTTATAAATACCTTGAAAAAGCTGCTAAAACCGATATTAATGTCGTCGTAACAGGGGATACTGGTACAGGAAAAGAACTGGTTGCACAAGCCATTCATTTCAATTCCAAAAGGAAAAAACAACGCTTTGTGGCTGTGAATTGTGCAGCGATTCCCAAAGACTTGTTAGAAAGTGAATTGTTTGGATATGAGAAAGGAGCTTTTACAGGCGCACAATTTAGAAAACTAGGACAATTTGAATTTGCAGACAAAGGGACCCTCTTTTTGGACGAGATAGGAGAGATGGATGTAAGTTTGCAAGCCAAGTTGTTGAGAGTTTTACAAGAACATGAATTTACGAGGGTGGGAGGAACAGAACCCGTCAAATTTGATGCTCGAATCATTGTAGCAACTCATCGAAATCTGACCAGTGAAGTCGCTAATGGCAATTTTAGGCAAGACCTTTTTTATCGTCTGATGGGATTGACCATAGACTTGCCACCCTTGAGAGAAAGGGGCAAAGATATTTTAATTTTGGCCGATTACTTTCTTAGCAACTTTTGCCGAAAAAATGATATGCCTCGTCTAGAGGTTTCCAAAGAAGCACAAAAAAAGCTATTGAATTATCCTTATCCAGGAAATGTTCGAGAGCTAAAAGCCACCATCGAATTGGCAGCAGTTTTGACAGAAGGAGACGGTATTGAAGAAGAAGATATTCAGTTTCATAATATTGAACCAGAACAAAATTTCCTATTAGAAGAAGTTACTTTAAAAGAATATACCGAGCGCATCATTCATCATTATCTCAACAAGTACAATGACAATGTGATGTTGGTAGCTGAAAAGTTGGGTATCGGAAAGTCCACCATTTATCGGATGCTCAAGGAAAACAAAAGCAAAGAATAACAGATACAATAGTATATTTTGGCAAACAAACTTCTTGAAAAGATGTGGCAAGCACGATAGAGTGTTTGTCACTTTTTGTTTTTATAGCCTTTCCTGATCCATCATTTCGCCTTCTCCAACGTAATACCAAAAGTAGTTCCCACATTAATCGTACTTCTTACATGCACCGTTTGCTTATGCGCTTCCATAATATGTTTGACAATCGAAAGTCCCAAACCTGTTCCACCAGCATCTCTAGAACGGCTCTTATCTACTCGATAAAAACGCTCAAATAAACGAGGTAAGTGTTTTTGATCAATCCCAATTCCATTATCACTAACTTCCATCAAAATGTGTTCTTCCAAATCATAAAAACCGACGGCTGTTCTACCGCCTTTTTTGCCATATTTGATAGAATTAGAAACAAGATTGACGAGTACTTGTTGGATTTTATCTCGATCAGCCGTTACCAGTATTTTGTTACTAAAACCTTCTTTAATAACCAAATCAATATCTCTGGCATCTGCGTGAATAGAAAGAATTTCAAAGGTCTCTTGGATCAATTTAACCACATCAAAATCGCTAATATTGAGTCTCAAATGTCCACTTTCATGCAATGAAATGGTCTCTAACTCATTGACGATACTTGCCAATCGTTCAATATTGCTATCCGCTCTTTTGAGATAATGATAATTGACTTCATTGTCATAAAGTCCACCATCTAAAAGTGTGCTAATGTAGCCTTGAACATTGAAGATAGGCGTTTTTAGTTCATGGGATACATTACCAATGTACTCTTTCCTAAATTTCTCCATCTTCTTCAATTGGGTAATTTCTTCCTCCTTTTGCGTCGTCCAATCCTCGACCTCTTGTTCTACCACGCCCACAATATCCATATTGAGAGGATACGAATTATTGTTGTAATCTTCTGGCTGTTTAAAATGATGGATCGACTTATAAATATTTTTGATTTTTCGATAGATAAAGTTTTCCAAAGCACTATACAAAATCCAGTAATTGACCACAAACAATATAGCAGGGATCAGCAACAACCACAACGGATTGGGCTGTTTATAGTAAGTTTGATAAGCTAAAAGGAGAAATAAAAGCAACAGGGCTTGTAAAGTAGTACAAGCCAAAACAATTTGAGAAGGTGTGGGATTTTTTCGCTGTGTACTCATGCTGATTCATTGAATTTATATCCAATGCCTTTGACGGTTTTAATATAATGGTTACCTAGTTTTTCACGTATTTTACGAATATGGACATCAATGGTTCTATCACCGACCAAAATATCAAGTCCCCAGATTTTATTAAAGATTTCATCACGGGTAAAAACCTTGCCAGGTCGGGAGGTCAATAAGGTCAAAAGCTCAAACTCTTTTTTGGCCAAAGCAATTTCTTCTTCCTTCACCAACACCATTACTTTTTCCAGATCAATGACCAAATCTCCAAAATTCAATAAAGAATTGGCTTCCTGTGTATTTCGTCTTCTCAACAAGGCTTTCAATCGGCTAATCAACACCCGCAATCGAATAGGTTTCGTAATATAATCATCTCCTCCCACATCAAAGCCTGCAATTTCCGAATAATCTTCATTACGAGCAGTCAAAAACACGATAATGGTATTATTAAAATCCTCATTTTCTCGCAACTGCCGACAGACTTCAATCCCATCCAGTTCAGGCATCATAATATCCAGCAGTATCAAATCAGGACGATGCAATTGGGCCATTTCTAAGGCATTTTTCCCATTATTAGCAGTAATAATCTCATAACCTTCTTTTTTCAAGTTGTATCGTACAAACTCTAAAATATCAGGTTCATCATCAACCGCAAGGATTTTAATATTGGTATTCATAAGAAAATGTTTTTAATTTTTTGCTTTTCAAGTTGTTTCTTTAGGAGCGAACGAATTTAGCTTCGTCGTGGTGGAAAGTCCCGCTATCCGTTCTTATCACCAATGCCACCTCTACCGCAAGTCTTTTTGACTTGTGGTCGGAAGCCAAGCTCGTTGGTGATACCACTCCTATCGGGGCTAGTTGGTGGAGGACACAATGTCTATCTTTACAGGGACGAACAGCTCATTTTTTACATGTTGGGACGAAGTGATGTGAGGAACGTTTATTTTTCAATAAAACAACAGATTGTTGAATATGAAAAATTAAATTCGTGTATTTGTAGCAAAAACCACACAAGAACTGAAACGTCCCCTCGTCCCCAAACCACGAAAAGAACTGAAACCTCCCATCGTCCCAATCTCTAACCACCGACACAAAGATAGACGATAACCCCAACCTTCTGCCGAAATTCCCAAAGAAAATATTGCTAGCTTGATGTTAAATTATTGTGAATAGATAGTGACTAAACTACCAAAACAAAACTAAATGATAGAATTTACAAACAAAAACTTTTTTGATTCTATGAAAAAAATTAATTTATGGGCAGTGCTGATTCTCTCCAGTATTTGTCTATTTATGTCTTCATGTCAAGAAGACGAAATCGAAGGCTGTACCGATTCAACAGCCAATAATTATGATCCTGATGCAACAGTTGACGACAATTCTTGCGAGTTTGGTTTAGTCATTGAAGACATCGAAATAGATGGTGTAACATACTCCTCTATGTCAGGTAACATTGATGAAGACCTTGACTTGGATAGTGAAACCATTTGGCTCTTAGATGGAACAGTAACAGTAGAAGATGGTGCAAAATTGACCATTGAGGAAGGAACAACCATTAGTTCTAACCCCAATGATGGAACAGATTATCTAGTGATAGCAGCAGGAGGAGATATGGATGCACAAGGGAGCGAAGATGCACCGATTGTTTTTACTTCTGTAGTTGAAGAAGCAGGGAGTTTTGGTGGTTTAATTATCAATGGAAATGCAGCAACTAACACAGGTGGAGATGATACAGGAAGTTGTGATACAGGAAGTTACGGTGGAGCTACTGCCAATGATAACTCAGGCGTTTACCGATACATTCGGGTAGAATATGGAGGTGCATGTAGTGCAGAAGGTACATCAGCAGGTATTGTTTTTAATGGTGTAGGTGAAAATACAACGGTCAATTATATACAAGCCTATCGTTCTGCTGGAGACGGTATTGCCATTAATGGAGGTACGGTTAATGTTCGTCATGCAGTTGCTACCAATGTAGAAGATGATGGCTTTGATTTTATCAATGGATGGAGAGGAAATGGACAATTTTGGGTAGGTGTACACAATGATGCGACTGTTGGAAGTGATACAGGGATAGAGTCTGAAAACAATGCAGATGATGTAGAGGCAACTTTACACACAAGACCGAAGATTTCTAATGTGACCTTATTGGGAATGGATGATGGAAGTACAGGCAATCAAGCCGTTCGTTTAGCTAGTGGAACCAAAGGGTCTTTTTATAATTTTATCGTAGTAGGTTATCCATTAGGGGTAGTGATTGAGGGAGATGCTTGTATAGAACACTATGATACGGAAGAAGATTTAACTTTTTCACATTCTATTGTTTCTACTTCTAATTCACCTTTTGGTGTGCTGAACTCAGCCAATGAAGTAGTTGAAAATGATTTTGTGACAGATCCTATGAACTTTAATAATGAAACCTATAATCCGCTTTTGAATGAAGATAATGGTTATGAAGGTTCAGTAAGTGATGGTGCTCGTGACCCAGAAGGTCTTGGCGAATGGTTTGATGCGGGAGATTATAAAGGAGCTGTACGTACCTTAGAAGATTGGACCGCCAATTGGACCAGAATGGATTGATATTATTTGTATTTGCTATATAATAGGGAAGCCGCTTTCTAGTTTTTACTGGAAAGTGGCTTTTTTCTTTTGTAAATGCTTGAAATACATTTAATTTGCAAAATACTTATTTGAAAAGTAAATAAAAATGCTTAGATAGAGGGAACAACCGTGCAGCATAGACCTGATAGTAGTGGTATTGCTGCCCTAAGCTTAGCGCAGATGAAAGGTACTTTCAAAGTGCCTTTCATCTAAATCAAGCCGCAGCAATAAGAACGGATAGCGGGGAGACCTGTTACGACGAAGCAAAATTGCGTTCTCTCCAAAGCAACGAGAAAAAAATAACTTCCACATTTGATAATGATCTTTTGCTTCAATATTTCCGAGATGTCGGACCAGTTGAAAGCCTCATTGTAGCTCTGCTATAATTGCGTTTTTCGCCTTATCTTGAATCAAAATCTCTTTTCTCAAAATGCTGGACTTATTTTTTAATCGTTACTAAAAAATATAATATTAATGAATAAAATAGCTATTTCTTGCTTCTTTTTCTTACTTAATCTGACCATTGTAGCACAATCCAACAGTAATAAGAGATTGAGTCGAGTGGTCAATCGAATTGCCAAAGTTAATGTCTTTATGTGGGGATCAGAAGCCGAGTATTTGGATAAAGAATATCAAGTAGCCAAACATCAGCCGATTGATGCAGAATGGGGACGTGTAAGAGTCGATAGAGTAAGACGAGCAGAAGTTTCTGTTAGAGAATGGAATGATCCTACCAATTATAATAGCTCCTATAATGAGTTTGTCTTCTATCAACAACAACGAAAGTATCAAGTTAGGCACTTTCGAGATATGGCTGATCTGGCAACAGAAGAAGACCTGCTTAAATTGACAGAACATTCTAATGGGGTGGTAAGGTGTTATGCGTTTTGGGCCTTATTGGAGCAACAATATCCAAAATCCTTCGATATTTTACTAAAACATCTGACCGATAATGAACGCATCAAGACATTGGATGATAAGGATATTCGTATCTTTAAAGTAGGCGACTTATTTATTGAATTGATGACCAAAGATCAAATAGCTTATGATCTCTTGGCGATGAATGCAGAAGAGACTAGGCGACTAGGGCGTATCTTGGCAGAAGACCCCAATATTACCCTCGAAGCTCGTTTTGACTGGATGAATGATCTGGAATTGACCAAAGACAATTATAATGTGATTCGTCAAACCGCCATGACTCAAAAAGAACCTCGAACCATTGTGAAATTAGCACAATATCAACGAGGGGAAGATGTCGAATTGATTGGTGGGTTATTTGAAAAGACAGGTAAGTACTATGCTTTAAAAGCTTCTCGCAATTTTCCTGATAAAGCCTTTTTTGGTGGATTACAAGCCTTTCATGAAGAACAGTTGACCAAGAAGAAAGACATCAATGAAAGGGAGTTGAATATGCTCTATCAAGCATTGGTACAGTATCGAGATGATGCCTCTAAAAAAATGTTGGAAGAATCTTTGGGTATTAAAAAGAAATGGATAAATGCGATTCATCAAAAGGCTATATGGTTGGCCTTACATAAGTACCCTCATTCGACTTATAATAGCATCAAAAACTCCTTGACGCTGGACAATTATGATAAAAGAAAGGCTTTGAAAAGTCTGGAGGAGTAGCACCTATGATTTTTAGGTTTTTTATGCTGATAGCAGGAAGTATTTTGGGCTGATTTTTTAAAACAAATAATCACTTTATAGTTAAATATTTGTCTATATTTTTATGTTTTTTTGTTGGTGAAAAAAAATGAAAATACAAAATAATACGGCTATATATGTTCTAAAATACCATTTGTCACAAAATATTCTATAAATATTGAATGGTTTCTTTTTTATTTGAATTTATTAAACTACTTTTGTACAAATGACAAAATGGTATAGGTGTAGCAGCTATCTGTTACATCGCCAAATTTGCTTATTGAAGTATTATTTCATTAATTAAATCGTAATCAGTGGAGAACGGAAATTTTAACAACGAGGAAATTTACTCGAAACGCGTGCGAGCTGGAAGAAGACGTACTTACTTTTTTGATGTACGTACTACTCGCTCAAACGACTACTACGTAACCATTACAGAAAGCAAAAGACGCTTTGATGATGATGGATATGAAAGACACAAGCTGCATCTTTACAAAGAGGACTTTAACAAGTTCTTGACTGCTTTTGAAGAAACCATCAACCATGTCAAAACCGAGCTTATGCCCGATTATGACTATGATGAGTTTACAAGAGATGAAGAAGAAGAATACACACCAGACAGTGTGCCTGCTGAAGCTGAAGCGGAAGAAGAGAGTAGTAGTGACGAAAATTGGGATTAATTTTAGTCTCATTTTGAAAAAGAATAAAGGGAAGCAATTATTTGCTTCCCTTTTTTTGTTGTATTTGTTGATTATTGACTTTTACTACCCATAGATTTTAGAGTCCATATAACTATCCTAAATTTTTTTAGGGAATCAAGGTATAAACACATAATTTTACACCACTATTTTAGGTTATCTTCTTTGGATACATCTCTCTCGACTCTCAACTCTATTTTTATGACTAATTTGAATATGAAATACAGCCGCTTTTTTTATTGGATAGGACTGTGCTGTCTTTTATCAATAGGACTTTCTGCTCAACAAACCAGCACTTTTACCGAGCCATTAAGAGATTATAAACTTGCCCAAGATTATTTTCGACTAGGCAATTATCCGCTTGCCCAACAAAACTTTGCCTCTTATTTGGAGCCTAAAAATAAGGAACAAAAATTAGATCCGTATCGGGCGATGGATGCATCCTTTCATATGGCCAAATGTGCTGCCATTCTCAAAAAATCGGATGCAGTTCATCTTCTTACCAAATTTGTTGAAGAATATGGAAACAATCGTCTTTATAATTCTCTAGCCAACTATGAATTGGCACAAATTTTTTATAAAAAACGCAATTATCGGGCTGTTTTAGCAACTTTTGATGAAATATACGAGAATGATTTAGATGTTAATGAATACGAGGAGTATAAGTTTATGCAAGCTTATAGTCATTTCAACTTAGAGCAATTTGATGAAGCCTATCCTCTTTTTGAAACTGTTGCTAGAGTACGAGGCAAGCATTTGATAGATGCCAGTTATTATGTAGGCTATCTGGCTTTTGAAAAGGGAGATTATGGGAAGGCTGTTCAGAGTTTTTTACAAATTGAGAAAGACAACCGATACCGTAAAATTATCCCTTACTACATTACACAGATTTACTACAAACAAAATGATGCGGAGAAACTGATTGCTTATACAGTTCCCAAACTCAAACAAAAAGGACTAAAATATAAGACACAAATGAATAAAATTGTTGGACAAACATACTATGATCGCCAACAATTTCGAGAAGCCTTGCCTTATCTTTCTTATTATGTTGAAAACTCTAATAAAGTAAGCAAAGAAGATCTTTATTTATTGGCTTATACCCAATATCAATTTGGAGAATATGAAAAAGCTATAGAAAACTTCTTGCAACTCAATACATTAAGTGATAATTTTGGGCAAAATGCCATGTATCATTTGGCAGATTGTTACATTAAAATAGGGGAGAAGGCAAATGCTCGAACCGCTTTTGCGGATGCTGCGTCCTTAGATGCTGATGCTGACATCAAGCGAATTTCTGCCTTCAACCATGCCAAGCTATCGTATGAATTGGGCTTCAACTCCGAAGCCATTACCGCCTTGCGAAATTTTATTGAAGTTTATCCCAATGTTTCAGAAACCGATGAAGCCAAAGCATTGTTGGGGCAATTGTTTGAGGTGACTCAAAATTATACAGAAGCCATTGAGATTATCGAAAGCATCCCAAAAAAAACCAAATCGCTCAAAAAAAGTTATCAACGGATTACTTATGCCAAAGCGGTGGAGTTTTACAACGGCAATCGTTTAAATGAGGCATTGGTACATTTTGATAAGTCGCTTCAATATCCCGAAGAATCACAATTGGCTGCATTGACGCATTTTTGGAAAGGCAATATCTTTTACGATCAAAAAAAGTTGGGTGATTCTACGAAAGAGCTTCAAAAGTACTTGAAAAAGCCAGGTAGAGCAACGGCAAAGGTTTCTAAAGGGGTGGCAAATTACACGATTGGTTACAACTATTTTACCCAAAAAAGATATGGAGATGCTCAAAAGTATTTCGATAAAGCCATTAGTTCTTTTGAAAAAGATCGTTCTCAACAAAATGCGAGTGTTGCTCAAATGTATCCTGATGCTGCTTTGAGAAGTGGGGATTGTCTCTTTATCAGTCGTTCTTATGATAAAGCCAAAAAACGATACAATGTTATCATTAAAAATAAAATGGATGGAGCCGATTATGCGACTTATCAAGTCGGAATGATTGCAGGTTTACAACAAGATATGGATGGAAAGATAGCTACGTTGCGAACAATCAGCCAAAAATATCCCGATTCCTATTACAGCGATGATGCCCTTTTTCAGATTGCAACCACACAAGGTTTACAGCTCAAATACAATGAAGCCATTATCACTTATCAATCTTTAAAGAACCAATATCCAGAAAGCAAATATGTTCGTCAAGCGATGGTGAATATGGGACTTTTGTACTACAACTTAGAAGAATACGATGCTTCTATTGTCAATTATGAAAAAGTGATTGCAGAATATCCCAATAGTAGCGAAGCCCAAGAAGCGGTAGTTAATCTAAAAGAGGCTTATATTGCGAAAGGCGATTCGGATTCCTTCTTTGAATATGTCGAAGATGCGGATATTGAAATTTCAACGAGTGGACGAGATACGACGATGTATCAATTCGCTGAAAGTTATTATCTCAAAGGTGCATGCAAAGAAGCCATTTTAGAATTTAATAAGTATTTAACCGAACATCCAAGAGGAGCTTACACTTTATTTGCTCATTTTTATCGAGGTGATTGCTTGTATCAGCAAAGACGCTATAAAAAAGCCGCCAATGATTTTGATTTTGTCCTCAAACAAAAGAACAATCTATTTACAGAAAAATCTTTGGTTCGTGGAGCCAAAATTGCGTATTCGGTGATGAAGGACGATGATAAAGCCTTTGCTTATTACAAAAAACTCTTGGGAATGGCTTCGCAACCTGAAACCACAGTGGAGGCTTTGCGAGGTTTGGTCAAGAGTTCTTACAATTTGGGCGATATGGCTTCTGTCGAAAAATATGGTGAGAAATTGTTAGCCAATCGTCGGGCGACGAGTGCGGATAAAATCGAAACCAATTTCTTTTTAGCCAAGATTGCCTATAAAAAAGGTACATTGGGCGATGCTCAAAAAACGTTTGAATCGGTAGCGAGCCAGTCCAATAATGAAATCGGGGCAGAAGCTCGTTATTTGATTGCCGAGATTTTATACAAAAGCAATAAATTAGAAAAAGCGAAAGAGGCGTGTTTTAGGATTGATAGAGAAACACCTGCCCAAGAATATTGGGTTGTCAAATCTTTTATTTTATTAGGCGATATTTATGCCAAAAATGGCGAGTTATACCAAGCCAAACAAACCCTCAAAAGCCTTTTGGATAATTATGATGGGGATGCAGGTTTGGTGCGAGATGCTCAACAAAAGTACAATAAGATTGTCGCTGAAGAGAAGGCAAAGTCTAAGTTAGAAGAAGAAGGCGATAAAAAAGAAGGCTTAGAATTGGAAGAAGAGGATAATTAGATTCGTCCATAGTCGATAGTCCATAGTGTAGTTCATTTTGTAGATTTTGGGACGAAAGGGACGTTTGGGTTTGGGACATAAAATCCTATTAATTACGAAAAATCCTGATAATCCTATTCTTATTTTTAGCTAGGAGCGAAGGGTTTTTCTTTCATCGTTACAGAAAGTCCCGCTATCCGTTC
>JAHDBB010000151.1:7199-11460 GCA_020630635.1 Chitinophagales bacterium | reverse complement strand
CTCTCTTGTTTGTTTTGGAGGCTTTGGTCTTTTTGATGTTTGGATTGTAAGGTGTAATACTCGTCGGCTTCGTTGGATAATTGAAATTGAAGGCGGTAGGATTGACTGTCTTGAATGTTGTCTTGACTTAGGCTTTTTTGGGTTTGTTCCAGCTTTTTTTCAAATTGGGTGAATAGACGTTTGTTGCGTAGTTTTTGGAGTAGGAGTAAGTCGGTGGTAGTTGTTACTTCTTTGAGTTGTTCTTGGACTAAAAACTTCTCTAAAAGACGGAAGGTATAAGTGAAAACTAGATTGAGCTTTTTTTGATTGAAGACTTCTTTGCCAAAGACTTTTTGATAAATCAGGGTTCGTTCACAAGTTTTGTCGGTGAAACGGGGATAAATCTTTTGGAGATAGGTGGATAAAGCCTGTATTTCGGGGTGTTTGTTGTGGTAAGGCGAGGCTAAAAACTCCCCAAATCGGGTCATTTCCTTCTTATTGAGGGGTTGGAGCATTAAAATGAGCTTACTTTTGAGCATTTTTTCTCAACTTTTGATTTTGGTTAATTTATTGAAAATGAGAATTTTGTATTTGTTTTTGATGTATTTTGAGTGCTAAAATATTCAATTTTTGCGTAAAAAAGTATTCGTTGTAGATAAAAATGTTGGGTCATCTTTGTAGTGTTGAGCGAAAAAAGCGTTGAGCCCCGACTGGATTAAATTCTAAATTTTAATCTTTAAATTCTAAAACTGTTCAGTTTCTATACGTTTTGACCTTTCCAAAATAGCCCCGATAGAAGTGGTATTGCTGCGTTTGTGTATTGGCGTGGGTTGTGGCAAGGCAGCAGCAATAAGAACGGATAGCGGGACTTTCCGTAACGATGAAAGAGGAACTGTTCGCTCCTAAAAAATAAATTTGTAATTAACCACCTAAATATAAATCTTATGAAACATCTATTAATCCATATTTTTTGTTTGAATTTGGTTTTACTCTTGGGATTTCTAGGAGTTCAAGCACAATGTATTCCAGTAGATAGCGGCGAAGATATTACTTTATTGACACAAGAGGAAGTCGATAATTTTGCCCAAAATTATGATGTTGATAATGTGCGAAATTTGACTATACAAGGAGATATGGTTGATTTAAGTGGATTGAGTAGTCTAACCCAAGTGGGAGGAGATCTTTATATTGAAGTATTGAGTAGTGATTTTTTAAGTTTTACAGGCTTGGACAATTTAAGCGAGGTAGGAGGACAGGTAAGGATACGTGCTGAAAGGGTTACTAATTTTGTAGGTTTAGGGAGTTTGACTTGTATCGGTCAAAATTTGGAACTTTTTGAATGTGGAAAGTTGGTCAATTTTGAGGGCTTAAATAACTTGGCTATTATAGGAGAAGATTTTAGACTAGAGGAAGATATTTCGGACTTGGTTAACTTTGAAGGTTTAGAAAATTTAGAAGTCATAGGAGATGATTTTGTTATTGGTGCTGATGTTGGTTTACAGAATTTTGTAGGCTTGGAAAGTTTGGAAGAAATCGTAGGGAGTTTTTATTTAGAAGATTTGAGTGTTCCAAGTTTGGCAGGCTTAGAATCATTGCAAAGTATTGGAGAACATTTTATTCTTGAAGAAAACCATGACATACTTTCTATTGATGGATTTACTAACTTACAGTACATTGGTGGAAATTTTGATATAGAAGCAGCTACTGTATTAACTTCCATAACAGGTTTTAATAGCTTAACAGAAGTAGGAGGTTTTTTCTCTATGAAAGAAAATTATAGTATTGAAAGTATCAATGGTTTTGAAGCATTAAAAAAAGTTGGCTCTACTCTCGTGATAGAAGATAATGAGGTATTGTTAAGTTTAGATGGGTTGGCAAATTTGGATACCATTGGAGGTTCTTTTCGTATTCAAAATAATGATTTGTTAACGTCCATAGAAGTTTTTCAAAATTTGGAATTCATTGGTAGTTATGTTGATATTACAGATAATGCGGTTCTTTCGGCTTGTTGTGCTTGTTGGGCGGATAAAGTAGTTGGTTTAATTGATATTGACAATAATGCAGCAGGATGTAATGGTCTTGGTGAAATCTATGATAATTGTGGATTGTCCTGTGAGATAGAAGTTGATACAGATTGTTTGGTCAATGCTACTTTTGAAACACAAGCAGATGTCGAAGAGTTTGCTCAAAGTAATGATTGTGAAATTCTTTTGGGAAATATTACTTTGCCTTCTAATAATAGTGTTACAGATTTGAGTCCTTTATTGGGTATTAAGGAAGTTCATGGCAATATCTCTATTTATTCTAATGATTTGGATAATTTACATGGTCTAGATAGTCTTACTAAAGTAGTTGGTAGTATCGTTTTAGAAGAAGACTTGATTTCTTTGGAAGGCTTAGAGAAGCTAACCGAAGTACAGGGTGGTATGGACTTAATAGAGTTGTCAATTACTTCTCTTGCTCCACTATCCAATTTGGAAACGATTGGTGGTAAATTGGAAATGGAATGGTTGGTTGATTTGGAAGAAGGAGAGGAAGGATTTCAGAGTTTAACAAGTGTAGGAAGTCTCTATTTATCTTACTTAGATGCCTCTTTACCTGGTTTTGATAACCTTATTGTTATTGGAGGACGCTTGTATATGTATGGAGCAGCCATCGGTAATTTTAATGCTTTTCCTAGTTTACAAAGTATTGAAGGAAAATTAGAATTAGAAGACAATGATGAATTGGGAGCTTTAATTTTTCCTAGTCTTATAGCACTTGGTAGTTTTGAAATATTTAACGGACCTTATCGAATTGATTCTTACTCTTTTCCTCTTTTAGAATCAGTTGGAAGTGTGTATTTAGAAGATGGAGCAGACGTTTTTTCTTTTCCTAATTTGGAAAGTATGGGCAATTTGTTTTTGGATACAGGTGGAGACGATTTGGTTAATTTTAATGTCCCTAATTTGCAGACGATAAGTTCTATATATGTTTGGACAGGAATTGACTTTAATGATTTTAATAGTGTCGTATCTATTGATGGTAGATGTGAGTTGATTTCTATTGAAATTACTAGTGCTGAAGGTTTTGAAAACTTAGAATATATCGGTGGAAATTTTGAGTTGCAGGATGCAGAAAACTTGACAGATTGTTGTAACCTTCTTTGTATAGCGGAAGTAGTACAGGGAGATTTTATTTTGGATGATGATATTCCTGTAGAATGTAATTCTTTGGATGCGATTGCTGCCAATTGTCCTGATTTTGTTTGTGGTGAAAGTTCTGTGAGTTCTGGTATCAGTGGATTTGTTTGGGATGCGACCAATGATGATGGTGTCTATGATGGAACAGAAGAAGGAGTCGATGGTGTATTGATAGATTTGATGGATGGAGATAATACTATTTTTGCACAGGTTTTTACGAGTGGAGGCTCTTATGTATTTGAAAATATTCCTGATATAGCAGGAGATTTGTTTGTAAGAGTAAATTTACCTGATGGGATGTATCCTGTAACAGATGAGATTGTGCTGGTTGAGTATGTGGATGGTACACCGATAGACATCAACTTTGGCTTGGCGTATTTGGATGTAGGATTGCTTTTGGGAGAGATAACAGGTTTGGTTTGGGAAGATGCAGATATTGATGGAGTTTTTGATGATGATGAAAGTGTATTGGCAGGAATTGTTGTACTTCTTTATGATGAAGATGGAAATTATGTTACATCTACTTTTTCAGATGAAAATGGTGTGTATGGTTTTTATGATTTGCCCGCTTGGACTTATACAGTTGTGATAGAGCCAACTGCAGATGCATCTTATACAACCAATGGAGGTGTGGGTGTTGTTACAATACATTTGGAAGCTGGTGAAACGGAAGTTATTGATTTTGGAATTGCAACAGAACCTTATCCGCCTATTGATATATGGATGTCATCAGATGGACCTTTGCAGGCTCCTGTAGATTCCATTTTTGACTACGGCATTTGGATTACCAATGAAGGGGAAATATTGGCGACAGGTGTAGAAGTCGAAATTTTGATGCCAGAAGGATTAGAGTTTATTGAATTTATCAATATAGATGGTTCTTATGATTGGAATACACAGATTTGGACGGTTGGTGAGTTGGAAGCAGGTCTTCCGCCAGAAAGTGCTTATAAACACATTTCGTTTAGAGTGAGAGCAACACAAACTGGAGTACAGGAGTGGAGAAGTCAGGTGGTTTATGTCAATCAATTTGACATAGACTCGACTCCCAATAATGGAGCAGATGCAGAGGAAGACGATGATACTGTTTTTCCTATTGA
>JAHDBB010000151.1:0-7099 GCA_020630635.1 Chitinophagales bacterium | reverse complement strand
GTTTGGCCTGGCGATGCCAATAACGATGGAGTAGCGAATACCGAAGATATTTTAAATATCGGCTGGGCATTTGAAGAGACGGGACCTGCTAGGGCTGAAATTAGTATGGAATGGAGTGGACAAGTTGCTCCTAATTGGATTCCCGTTTTTGATGATAATGTCAATTTTAAACACGCTGATTGTAATGGCGATGGAATCGTAAGTTGGGAGGATGCAGACGCTATTTCGTTGAATTATGGATTGGAACATGCGAAGACAGAAACAGAAAATGATGCGACTATTGAAGACCCAATCTTATGGTTGGATATGCCTGATGAGCCTTTGGTTTCAGGACAAGAAGTAGTAATTCCCATTATGTTGGGTAAAATGGATAATCCTTTAGACAATATTTATGGTGTTGTTTTCAATATTGAATTTGACGAAGGATTGTTTATTGAGGAATCTATTAATATTGACTTTTCACAAAGTTGGTTGGGAATGGAAAATAGTACTTTATTGACCGTTGCTCAATTGATAGATGGACACATTTTAGACATTGGGCTTTGTCGAAATACACACACCAATGCTAGTGGACAAGGAGTAGTTGCAGTGGTTCGAGGCATTATTGATGACATCGCTGGTAAAGATGAAAGTATCGACTTTGACTTTGTGATTGGTGGTGTAAAGGCTGTTTTGGCTGACGAAAATACGATACCTCTCTTTTATGGAGAAGAGCATTCTATTTCGGTTATAAATACCAGTCTTGCCCATCTTGAAACTACCCAAATTGAGGTTTATCCGAATCCTGTTCGAGACGTATTGACGCTCGATTGTGAGAAAGAAAATGAGGTTAAACAGCTTTTCATTTATTCCTTAGAAGGGCGAAAAATGTATGAGGCGACTAACTTATCTAAGCGTCATTTAATCAATGTCAATGGTTGGAAACAGGGTGTTTATGTCTTAGAAATTGTGAGTGAAAGTGGAAGCGTTTGGGAGAAAATCGTGGTGGAGTGATATGTTAAAAGCCAATGGTCGTTAGTCCATAGATTTTTGGGTGAATATGCGAGCAATATATCTATCAAATATAAAAAATAGCTTTGCTTCATTCTTTAGGATGAAGCGTCCGAGAGATAAAAAAATGAATGGTAAAAGTTCTGTCCATAACGATCTAGCCCCGATAGTAGTGGTATCACCAACGTGTGTTGGCAAAAGGGTTTGGGCGGATTGGTGATAAGAACGGATAGCGGGACTTTCCATCACGACGAAGTACGGAACCTTTCGCTCCAAATCAAAAAAATGTAAATAATTAGTCCAGTAATTATTGAACCAAAGCCCATCTTTCGTTCCCCATTTAAAAACATAAGCTGTGTCTTTCATGGCTTGTGTTTTTTTGTTTTTATGAAAATGAGAAGACTACTCAAAACACTAAAAAACCTAAAATTTTGTGAGTTTTGTGAAATATGTTGTATTCTTACAGGATAAATCTTTGAGAATACCCCATGAATATATTAGAAGTCCAGAATGTTCGTAAAGCTTTTGATAAAAATGTCGCTGTCAATGGTGTCACACTAGCGGTTCCCAAGCAGTCTATCTTTGGTTTGCTGGGTCCCAATGGAGCAGGTAAAACGACCCTTATTCGGATGATTACCAATATCTTAGAACCCGATAGCGGAACTATTTTATTGGATGGAGAAGAAGACCCCAAAAAGCGAATGTTGCGGATTGGATATATGCCCGAAGAACGGGGATTGTACAAAAAAATGAAGGTCGGAGAGCAGCTATTGTACCTCGCTCAACTCAAAAATATGCGTCTGAAAGATGCCAAAGAACAACTAAAATACTGGTTTGAAAAGTTTGAAATCAGCGATTGGTACAATAAAAAAGTCGAGGAGTTATCGAAAGGAATGCAGCAAAAAATTCAGTTTATTTCTACCGTCATTCATCAGCCCACCATCATTATTTTAGACGAACCATTTTCTGGACTCGATCCTGTTAATTCCAACCTTATCCAACGAGAAATTTTTGAACTGCGAGAAAAAGGCGCAACCATTATTTTTTCAACTCACCGAATGGAACAAGTCGAACAAATTTGCGAGTTTATTGTCCTCATTCACAAAGGCAATAAGGTGTTAGATGGTCCTTTGAATGACATCAAAAATCAGTTTAAACAAAATCTTTTTAGCATTCATTACAAAGGTGAAAAGCCCAACTTAAATGGACATTTTTCTATTTTTGAAGAAAAAGAACAGGAAGTGGTAGTTCAATTGCAAGAAGAACAATCATCTAAGGAATTGTTGACCTACTTTTTGGAAAATGGGGGAGCAGTGGAGAGTTTTAATGAGATTTTGCCCAGTATCAACGAAATTTTTATCAATCAAGTAGGAGGTATATCAGATGAATAAAATTTGGCTCATCATCAAACGAGAATACTTGACACGTGTTAGGAAGCGTTCATTTATTGTCACCACTTTGCTTGCACCTTTAAGCATCATTGTTTTATTAGCGATCCAATTTCTCATTATTGGCGCAGGACAAGGTAAAAAGGTGATTTTGGTCAAAGACAATAGCGGTTATTTTGTTGAAGATTCGGGCTATTTTCAAAGTGTCAAGCTCAAAGATTCCAACTCGCTTTATTTCAAAGGCTCCAATGAATCTTTGGAAAATTTAAAGACTTCTTACAAAGAAAATAATTATAATGGTGTTTTGTATATTCCAGATTTGAGCTTACAAAATCCATCAGGAATCGAATATTATTCAGACGAATTATTGGGAATTACGACTCGTACAATGGTCGAAAGGAGTATTGCGGAAGTGCTGAAAAATGCGAAGATAGAAGAAGCAGGTTTGGACAAACAATTTATCAAAAATCTTCGGACTTCGGTAAGCATCAAGGAACGTACACCCGACCAAGAAGGTAGAGAATCCAGTAGTATTTTAGCGTCTGCATTTGGCGGAGCGATGGGTTTTATCATGTACCTCACCATTATGATTTACGGTACATTGGTGATGAGAGGCGTGATGGAAGAAAAGACCAATCGTATTGTCGAAGTCATGTTATCCAGCGTCAAACCGTTTCAATTGATGGTCGGTAAAATTGTCGGAATCGGAATGGTCGGACTTACCCAATTTATCATTTGGATTATCACCATCGGGCTTTTATATGTAGGCATTGGATTTTTTATGGCAAGTAGTATGGACCCTGCTTCGATGGATCAAATGATGGGACAAGCAGCCGAGCAAGTCGATATGGAAGAGATGCAAATGCGTGTCACCGAAGTACTCAATAAAATTAGTTCCTTACCATTAGGATTTATGGCATTTGCCTTTATATTCTATTTCTTAGGCGGTTATCTCTTTTACTCCGCCCTTTTTGCCGCCATTGGATCAGCCGTAGGAGACGACAGCAGCGAGTCACAAGCCTTAGTCTTTCCCGTCACCGTTCCCATCATTATTTCCTTTATCATCCTAACCGTCATCCTCGAAAATCCCAATAGTCCCTTAGCCTTTTGGTCGTCGATTATCCCCTTTTCTGCGCCCATCATTATGCCCGCCCGTATCGCTTACGGACTATCGCCCTTTAGCATCGACTTCATTTTATCCGTTATCTTTATGATCTTAGGCTTTATCGGAACCACTTGGTTAGCCGCCAAAATCTATCGCACAGGCATCTTGATGATGGGTAAAAAAATCTCTTTAAAAGAAATCGGTAAATGGGTCATTAGAGGATAGTTCTAATGATAAATTATGAATGATGAGTTATAAATGCAGATCATTTTTTGTTTTTTTAGGAGCGAACTTTTGGTACTTCGTCGTGATGGAAAGTCCCGCTATCCGTTCTTATGAATGCAGCCAAAGCCCTACCGCAAGTCTTTTCGGCTTGTGGTGCCAAGCAATTTGCATTCATACCACTACTATCGGGGCTAGTTGGTTGAGGTAGGAACTTCTTAGTATCAGAAGTTGTGACGAAGGGACGAATGTGACGTGAGGGGACGATTGGTGAGTCATTAATCGAAAACTTAGCACGAAAAGAACCGAAACGTCCCCCTTACGTCCCTTTTTAAAACGTCCCATCGTCCCAAACCACGAAACGAACCACAAAAAATCACCGCCTATACAACTTCATCAAAACACCATTTTTAGGACGAAGCGTAATCAACGGTTGTAACTCAATTTGCTGATCTGGAACCAGTTCAAAATCAAAACGGCGTACCATTTCCGCCAGTACCAACTGCATTTCCATCATCGCAAAATTATTGCCAATACACAAGCGAGGACCACCCCCAAAAGGAAAATAGGCAAAATTGGGTTTACCTTTCATATTCTCTTTCTCAAATCTTTCAGGTATAAACGCTTCTGGATTTTTCCAATATTTTTCGGAATGATGTGCGCCATAAATATAGCAATTGACAATAGTTCCTTTTGGAATCTTATAACCTTTGACCTCATCATCTTCCAATGCAACTCTATCCGTAATCCAAGCAGGCGGATACAAACGCATCGACTCTTTGATAACTTGTGTCAAATAAGTCAGTTCTCGCAAGTCGGTAAACGAAGGCTTTCGATCTCCAATTTTTTCAGACAATTCAGCCCTCATTTTTTCGACTACTTTAGGATGTTTCGCCAATAAATAACTTGTCCAAGAAAGGGAATTAGCAGTTGTTTCGTGACCTGCTGCAAACAAAATCAAGGTTTCATCCAACAACTGTTTATCCGACATTCCTTCACCGGTATCCTCATATTTAGAAGACAACAACATGTCTAATAAATCATCATAAGTCTCACTACTTTTCTTTCTTTCGTGGATGATTTTCAATAAAATATTTCTTGTTTCTTCTGAAATATCATTATAGTTTTTTTCCTTTCCCGACATACGAAACCACCAATGAAGATAAGGTTGGCGAATCAAGCGTATCACATATCGTTGTATCTCTGTGACATTGTCATCTACTTCATCCATCAGCTTATCCGAATAATCTCGACTAAACAAGGACTTCGCAATAATCTTAAAAGCAAACTCTAACAACAAATGACTCATCTCGACTTCTTGTCCCTCTTGAAGCTCTATTTGATCACAAGAATCATCAACCACTTTTTGCATAATTTCTGTCAGAGCCGCCAACTTTGCCCGATGAAAACCAGGTTGTATCAAGCGTCTTTGCTTGAGCCAATAGTCACCGTCAGTTACTAATAATCCAGGTCCTGTAAAGCGTCCCAAAAAATCTTTCTGAATGTGTGATTTATGATAATTCTTATTATTTTTTTGCAAGACATGTTGATTCACTTCTGGATCAATTGACAAAATCCCATATTTGACACCACCTACATAAAAAGCAAAAGTCTCTCCATATTCTTGGATATATTGTGCCAATGGTATGGTTGGATTTTGTAAGAATCGTGTAGCATTGGTCAACGTCCTAATACGGGGAACCAAAGGAGGTAGTTGAGCTGTTGATTGAACCGTTTGTGTGATACTCATTGGTATTGTTTTTTTAGTGACTGGTGACAAGTGACAGACTATTCTATTAAGTGTTTTTGGTGACAGGTGACTACTTAGTGAGAAGCAAATACTTGGACTTCTGAAAGACACCAGTCACACTTTTAAAAAATCAACTGCAACAAAACACCAGGAGACAAAATTAAATCATCTCGACCTTCTTCTTGTATCAAACTCAATTCATTGACGACTTTAAAAGCATGGTTTTTAAAATAATAGACCCACCCAGCCGTATAGACATTTTCTTCTATCAAACTACTGGTTTCATCAGGACTGATCAAAGTATACCGTAAATGCAGTTCACTTTGTTTACCTAAAAGATAGCCTGCATGTAAGTTCAAACTATTACCCGTCCCAAAACGATTTTCTTGACCATCCTCTAAGTTAGGACTTTGTTTATTGACAAATTCGCCTAAGAGTGTAAAACCTTGATACTTGAAAAGAAAATCTGCAAATAGACTCATTAAGTCGGTATTGGTCGCTGTAAATTCTCCAATTTGTCCTCGACTACGAGTGGCATTTTGATTATACGTAAAAGCAACACCTAAAGCCAACTTAGGTTTTTCATAACCTTTGAAATCACAGAAAGAAAAATCGTCTCTAAAATCTCCCAATGGCAAAAGGTCTAAACGGAGCGAGTATTTTAAGCCACCACTATTATTAGTCAAAATATTACGACCTTCCCCTTTAGAGATTTCTGCCATAGATTTAAAAAGTAGTTTTTCATTGCCAAAACGACTATGGAATTGTACGCCGACATCACGATCTGCATTCATTCGCAGATGCAAGAGGCTTCGATTGGTCAAGCCGACACTAAAAAGAGAAACTAAAAACTCTCTGGAACCAGGAGAACGTTTTTGTCCAAAAGACACGCCCATATTCGGATGAAAATCCCAATGCAAATAGGCATCTAAAATAGTGCTTGATCCAGGATTGGTGGGATTGCCTGCCGATTCCACAGGCGCAAAACCAAATTGAACTTGATACCGAATTTTAGGATTCAACGCCCAACCTTGCATATTGATACGGACGGTCTGAAAAAGCATATTATGCGACCAACTATCTTCGGTATTCAAGATACCACTTCCTTGATAAAGGGTTCTAAATGATCCTTTGATATTGACTTTGACAGTCGAGTCAGCAGCAGTTATACTGAGTCCTTTTCCCAATGTTAAATCTACATCAGGTTTCTGTGCTTGAAGATTTTGAATGCAAAAAAATGATAGTAGTATAAAAAATAAAAAATGAGTAAGTTTGGGGTTCATAAAAACTTGGTTTGATTTCAGGAGATGAAATTACAAACAAATTGAGAAAGATACACTAGGGAAGGAAGGAAATTGATGATGGATAATATTTTATGGTTAGTGATGAATGGAAAGTGATAGATGATATTTGGTACTAAGAAGTCCTGTCCTTAGCCAACTAGCCCTGATAGTAGTGGTATTCGTGTAGCAGCGTTGGCTTAAAAAAACCTAGCCACACGAATGAGAACGGATAGCAGGACTTTCCTGCCCGACGAAGCTAGGAACCTTTCGCTCCTAAAAGAAAAACTTTTACTTCATTCTTTAATGAAGTCACGAAATGAACCGAAAAGTCATCAGCCACTATCATTTGTCCCTAACGATT
>JAHDBB010000150.1:10396-11475 GCA_020630635.1 Chitinophagales bacterium | reverse complement strand
AGAACGGATAGCGGGACTTTCTAGCACGACAGCGCACCCAACCTTTCGCTCCTAAAAAACAAAAAGCCAAGGCTATGAATAGGATCGAAAAAATCTTATAGAAGAATGAATGGAAAAATAAAAACTGAATTGCCAACTATGGATGAATAAAAATGTCTTCTTACCCTACTTACACCCCAATCAGGAAAAAATCATTACCTACTTGTTATTCGCTAAAAAAGTGATTTACGACTTACTGCAAAAAGATCCTGCATCCCAATTTTTACTTTCTCCTCTTTCCATTTGGTGAATATTAGTTAATGAATTAATATTTTTATTTGCGTAATTTTTTTGTTATATATATGATTTTTAGTATTTAATAAATTTTAAAAAATCAAATGCAATTGTACAAATCGCTTTAATGTAATTTTTTTGTAAAATTTATTTGCACAATACATGTTTTTGGTATAATTTTGTGGTATTGAAATTTTTGTACTAAACTTATTATGCAATATAAGATGAGAAATATAGCCCATATCAGAAATGGCTATTCACATAGGGGAAAAGTAACCAATCAAACAGATGGAGATACCTATATCATCCAGATGAAAGACCTTGATAACGGATATTCTGTCATCAAAGATAGTCCTCACAAAATTGAGAGAAGTGATACTATTGATAAACATTTACTGCAAAAAGGTGAGGTCTTATTATTGGCAAGAGGAGCCAATAACCTTGCATTGGTTTATAATAAAGATTTTGACAGGGCAATTGCTGCCTCTGCTTTCTTTGTCATTCGTCTAAACAATGATAAAGTGTTGCCTGAATATGTTGCTTGGTATATTAATCAATTACCCGTACAAAATTATTTTAGACAGCAAAGCGAAGGAACTATGATACGAGGTATTAATAAGAAAACGATTGAAGAAATATCTATGAAAACTCCCAATTTAACCTTACAAAAACAAATAGTTGAGTTATATAAATTAAGTCAAAAAGAACAGCAACTTCTTCAACAAATTGCGGATAAAAAACAACGAATGATTAACCAGTTTTTATTAAATCAAATTTTATAAGTATGAAACCCAAGAATCATCAGA
>JAHDBB010000150.1:0-10386 GCA_020630635.1 Chitinophagales bacterium | reverse complement strand
AATGGAGTAAAGAAGAAGAAAAGAAACTAAAAAAACTAGCAAAGGGAAATACACCCACTCGACTTATAGCTTGGAAGATGAAGAGAACTGAAGGGTCTGTAAGACAAAAAGCAAGCAATCTAAATGTATCTCTCAAACCAACCAATCAATCTCCTTATGATCGAAAGGTGGCTAATCAAAAACGAAAAAAATAAACATAAACACAGTTGGATATTAGTCTGATAGTGACATCTGAAAAGTAATAATCACGCCCAATTTACTTGTTTGTTGAAATAGACAACAAGGAAAAGTATTCCTAATATACAAATATTTGAGAGATTTAGTTCCTCTTATGTAAGTATTTTCTGGGAAACTTTGTTCTATAAATCGTTTTGTCATATTTGATAAATTTGTAATTATTGAATATCGTATAGATGTTTATAGTTCTTCTATGTAATAGTCGCTTGATGTCGTGTATAGGGCAGGTTTTAGGTCATTATTATCAAGACAGCATCAATCATCAAGCTAGTTAAAGTGGATCGCTCAACTTTAATGAAAGAATATTCAACTGTGATTTTTTTAGAGTATAAGAAACATGAAAAAGCAAGAACAAACTTGGTTCAAACCCAAAAAATATCTACACTTTACGAAACCTATTGGTCATAAAGGTTATGAATCCGTAAAAGCATTTATTGAAGAGAAGGATAAAAATGATGTGCATGTAAATGTAAAGTTTTATGCTTTTTATCCTCTTATCCATAGAACAGTGGTACAAAGGCGATTTAAGAAAATGGTCAATAAAAAAGGAGACTTTATCCTAACGAAAACAGGTAAAATCAAACGAAGCCATTATGATTACATTCGTGAAAAATCCAATGCGAAACATAGAGAAATATTTTTTGCCAATCATCTTGATAGTCTCATTTATGCTTATTTTGCTAAAGAAATTTTAGGGAAAAGGCTAGAAGAAAATTTGGCAAAACCTGAAAATACAGAACTTTCCAAATGTATTACAGCTTATCGTTTTCATCCTGTCAAACCCAATAGTAAGTCTGGAAAATCCAATATACATTTTGCTAAAGAAGTTTTTGAATTTGTACGCAAACAAAAAAAAGATTGTGTCGTTTTAGCTCTTGATATAACCAAGTATTTTGACAGTCTTGACCATGATTATTTAAAGAAAGTTTGGTGTCGGTTATTGAATGTACCCAAACTACCTGATGACCATTATAATGTATTCAAGGCTATAACTCGTTTTTCTTTTGTGAATGAAAATGATTTACTAAAAGAGATCGGATTTGAAAAGGTAAGAGATAAAAGATTACTTAATCACTTGATACAAAAAAAAGGCATAAAGGCTTTTTGTCGATCATCTAAAGATTTTCGTTACAGAATTGCGGGAAGTCATAACAAAAAAGGAAAATCTCTTATCGTTAGTCAACCTTCTAAATCAATAGATACTCAAAAGCATTTTTATGATAAAAATGGCAAACGACGAGGTATTGCTCAAGGTACGGCACTTAGTGCGATGTTAGCTAATCTATATCTATTAGAGTTTGATAAAACAATGGTTAAAGCGGTAGCTCAATTTAAAGGAAAAGGATTGTATCGTAGATATTCTGATGATATTATTATCGTATGTCCTATCGAACAAGCTCAACAGATGGAAGACTTAGCTATGAAGGAGATTCAAAAGTATAAGTTAACCATTCAAGCGGCTAAAACAGAAAAAGTTCTGTTTAAAAGAAACCCAAATGGAAGACTTGAAACAGAGAATGCACAAACGCTCAAATACTTGGGTTTTGAATTTGATGGACAAAAGATAACGATCAAGAAAAGTAGTCTTGCCCAATATTACAGAAAACTCAAAAGATTCATTAGGGCAAAAGCGGTCAAAGCCAATGCGCTAAGAAGAAAAGGAAATGACAATAATCCCCGACTATTTAAACGACAAATTTATCAAAGATTTAGTCATTTTGGTAGGCAAAATTTTGTGAGTTATGCTTATAGAGCCAGCCGAATTATGAATGAACCCCATATTAAAAAACAGTTGAGAAGACATCCAATGATTATTAACGAAACCATCAAGAAGTATGAGAAAAAATATAGACTTAAATCGTTAGTAAATACGAAGGATAATCGTTAAAAAATACCACGAATCGTTTTTGATTAGTGGCTATAAATACAATCCTGTTTTTTGACTTTCTAATTACACATTATCCCTATAATAAATCAAAATACCATGAGTAAATTAACACCCGAAGAGGTCAAACAACTTCAAGAAAAAATCAATAATACCCTCTGGGATGCCTGCGACACCTTTAGAGGTGTAGTTGATCCAAGTGATTACAAAAATTATATCCTCGTTTTTCTCTTTATCAAATATCTCTCTGATGTTTATAAAGATAAGTACGAGGAACTGAAAAAAGAGTATGGCGATAACGAAGATCGTATCAATCGAAAATTGGCACGAGAGCGTTTTGTCATGCACAAAAAAAATACCTTTGACTACATCCTTTCGCTCAAAAATGCCTCTAAGAAAAAGAAAGAAGAGGACGAAGAACAAGAAGACCAAAAAGTAGGAGAGGAACAGCCGAAAAAAAGTTTGGGGGAAGAAATCAATAAGGTCTTAGAACGTTTAGAGGAAAATAACAAGGCACAACTGGATGGGGTTTTTATGGGAATTGACTTTAATTCGCCACGACTCGGAAATGAAAAAGATAAGCTACGCCGACTTCAAAATCTGATAACAGACTTTAGCAAACCCATACTGGATTTTCGTCCTTCTAGAGTGGGGTCGGAAGATATTATTGGCAATGCGTACATGTATCTTATCGCTAAGTTTGCTTCTACAGCAGGTAAAAAAGGGGGCGAGTTTTACACACCTACTGAGGTATCCAAATTACTTGCCAAACTGCTCCAACCACAAGAGGGAGACCGTATTTGTGATCCTGCTTGTGGGTCGGGTTCTCTCCTTATCAAAATAGTCGAAGAAATTGGCAGTAAGGACTTTGCGGTGTATGGACAAGAAAGCAATAAGAATACTTGGGGACTTTGTATGATGAATATGTTTTTACACGGTTTAGATGTAACGGAAAAAAACATCAAAAATAGCGATACGATTAATGATCCGCAATTGCTCGAAGGAGATCATCTTATGAAGTTTGATATTGTGGCTGCCAATCCGCCTTTTTCGCTAGACAAATGGGGGGCAGACAATGCTGCCGATGACTATCATAAACGCTTTTGGCGAGGCGTACCTCCTAAGTCTAAAGGGGATTTTGCGTTTATTACCCATATGATTGAAACGGCTCAACCTGATACGGGCAAGATCGGAGTTATCGTTCCGCATGGCGTGCTTTTTAGGGGTAGTTCGGAAGGCAAAATCCGAAGACATCTTATCGAAAAAGATAACCTCTTAGAGGCGGTGATTGGGTTGCCGTCCAACCTTTTTTATGGGACAGGCATCCCTGCGGCTATCCTGATTTTTGATAAGTCTCGTAAGGCTCAAAATAAGCAAACAGTCCTGTTTGTGGATGCGTCACAAGAGGGGAATTATGAGGAAGGTAAAAAGCAAAATCGTTTGAGAGATGCCGATATTCAACGGGTAGTGGAGGCGTTTAAAGCCTACCAAACAGTCGAAAAATATGCTTATGTCGCCACGCTTGATGAAATCGCCGAAAATGATTACAACCTTAATATTCCTCGATACGTGGATACTTTTGAAGAAGAAGAACCCATTGATATTGTACAAACGCAGCAAGAGATTCTAACTTTGGAAAAGGAACTCCAGACCGTCCGAAAACAGATGAATCACTATCTCAAAGAACTGGGTTTTAATCAATAAGGAAGTCTAAATGCGGCTTAGTTGGTGCATTCTTTTTTAGGAGCGAAAGTTTGGGTACTTCGTCGCTACGGAAAGTCCCGCTATCCGTTCTTTATGGCTGCGGCTCTGGCTTAGATGCAAGGCACTTTCAAAGTGCCTTGCATCTGTGCTTGGCTTCGAGCAGCCATACCACTCCTATCGGGGCTAGGTCGTTGTGGTCTCGACCATGTAGTAACTGAAGATAGATAGCCGTCATCTTTCTAAGCCATAGAAAATCTAAATCAATCAAACTGCTTTTTCCAAAAACAATTGTATTTATGAAACAAATCAACCAAGATAAAAAAGGCTATAAAAAAACAAAACTAGGATGGATTCCAGAGGAATGGGAGGTGGTTTTATTTGAAGAAGTGCCTAATCCCAAGATTAAGTGGAGTCTTACAGGTGGTCCTTTTGGATCTAATCTAAAAAAAGATGATTATACAGAAAAAGGTATTAGAATTATCCAGCTTCAGAATATAGGAGATGGAAAGTTTTTGAATAAATATAAAATATTTACATCGGAAGAAAAGGCAGATGAATTGATAAGTTGCAATATTTATCCAAGTGATATAATTATGTCTAAAATGGGTGATCCTGTGGCAAGGGCTTGTTTCATCCCTAATTATGAAGATCGTTATTTAATGGCCTCAGATGGTATTCGTGTAGTGCCTGATCCTGAGAAATTTGATGCTTTTTTTATATTTAGTTTTATAAATTATTCCTTATTTAGAAATATAGCTATTAGGCGTAGTACTGGTTCAACTAGAAGAAGAATCGGTTTAGGAGATTTACGGAAAATTCCATTTTTAAAACCCCCTCTTCCCGAACAAAAAAAGATAGCTCAAATTCTCTCTACTTGGGATGTTGCCATCGAAAAAACAGAGAAGTTAATAGCCTTACAACAACAACGCAAAAAAGGCTTGATGCAACAACTTTTGACAGGAAAAAAACGACTTAAAGGTTTTGAACAATCGAAGTGGAAAGAGGTGAAGTTGGGAGATTTTTGCAAAATGTATTCTGGGGGTACACCTTCGAGAAGGGAACCTTCTTATTATAATGGTTCTATTTCTTGGATTAAATCAGGAGATTTAAATAAAAAAAATATTGTTGAGGTTAATGAGTTTATTACAGAGGAAGGGCTGAGAAATTCTTCAGCGAAATATGTTGAAAGTGATACGATACTCCTTGCTTTATATGGTGCAACTGCTGGAGTAGTAGCTGTTACTTCAATAAAAGCTACTATTAATCAAGCCATCTTAGCAATTATACCAAACAATGAAATTGAAAAGAGATTCCTTTATCATTTTCTAGATTTTAGAATGCCAAAAGAAGTAGTAAGACTGGTACAAGGAGGACAGCCAAATTTAAATGGAGGTATGGTAAAAAAGGTTAATTTTCCCTTAATTTCACTAGAAGAACAAACCGCCATCGCCCAAATATTAGACCAAGCCGACCAAGAGATAGGGAAAACACAGGACTATTTAGCCCAATTAAAAGCCCAAAAAAAAGGTTTGATGCAACAATTATTGACAGGAGCGACCAGAGTAAAATTTAATATCTAAATTCTAAAACAGTTCCGTTACTACAAGGTCGAGACCGCAACGAACTAGCCCCGATAGTAGTGGTATGGCTGCTCGAAGCCAAGCACAGATGCAAGGCACTTTGAAAGTGCCTTGCATCTAAGCCAGAGCCGCAGCCATAAGAACGGATAGCGGGACTTTCCGTAGCGACGAAGTACCCAACCCTTCGCTCCAAAAAAAAATCAAAAATGAACGGCATTCATCATTTATCATTCACGATTCACCATTTATCCTTAAAAACATGTCTGTAACCAACCCTTATGGAGAAAACTATGATTCGCAAGGACCCGCCTCAAGACTCTTGCAAAAGCTAGGGTATCGTTTGCTGACCAAAGAAGAAGTCGAAAAGCAGCGAAAAGGAAGATTGTCCGCCGTATTATTGGAAGATATTCTAGAAGCCCAACTCCAAAAAATCAACCATTTTGAATACAAAGGAAACACCTATCCCTTTAGCAGAGGCAACATTTTATCCGCCATCAATATCCTTAAAAACATTCCCAATGAAGGATTAAAAAGAACCGCCGAAAGTGCTTACAACTTATTAACCTTGGGCAGTAGTTTTGAAGAAACCATACAAGGCGACAAAAAAAGCTATCATATTCAATACATAGATTGGAACCATATCCATAACAACGTCTTTCATTTGACGGAAGAAATGGAAGTCAAAGGCATTCATCAAACACGACGATGCGATATAGTCTTATTTATCAATGGTATTCCGATAGCCGTTTTAGAGAACAAACGCAGAGACAAAAACTTTTCGGTTGACAAAGCCGTAGAGCAACTTATCAAGTATCAAACCAAAGAAGACGGGATTCCACGACTCTTTTATTATGCACAACTATTGTTGGGAGTCAATCCCAATAAGGTCAAGTATGGCGTGACCGCTACGAAAAAAAAGTTTTATTCGATTTGGAAAGAAGAAGGAGTGGAGGCGAAGGTACAAAAAATACTGTACTCAAATATCAATGGTCTCAACGCAGAAGAACGTTTGCCCACCCAACAAGATCAAAACTTATACAGTCTTTGCCGAAAAGAGCGATTGATGGAATTGATTTATCAGTACATTGTCTTTGACCAACCCGACAAAAAGATTGCTCGTTATCAACAATATTTTGCCGTTCAATCCACTATCAAAACCATTCGGAAACAAAATAAAGAAGGAAAACGCAAAGGGGGAGTCATCTGGCATACACAAGGTTCGGGCAAGTCTTTGACGATGGTAATGCTCGCCAAAGCCATTGCCTTAGAAGAAGATATTTTGAATGGGAGAGTCATCATTGTCACCGATAGAATCAACTTGGATAAACAAATCCATAAGACCTTTTATAATTGTGGAAAGCATCCTGTTAAAGCCAAGTCGGGACAACATTTGGTCGATTTGATTGTAGAAACCCGAACCGAAATAATGACAACAGTTATCAATAAATTTGATTCAGCCATCAAACGAAAAGCCTTTGTCAATGCCTCTTCTAACATTTTTGTTTTAGTAGATGAAAGCCATCGCAGCCATTATGGACCTATCCATACTAGTATGAAAAAAGTATTGCCGAATGCCTGTTATATTGGTTTTACGGGAACACCTTTAATGAAAAAAAATAAGACCACCACTCGTAAGTTTGGGGGATATATCCACAAATATACGATAGATGAAGCCGTAAGAGATGGAGCCGTTCTGCCCTTAATTTATGAAGGACGAGCTGCCAAATTAACGATTGATAAAAAAAAGTTGGACCGAGATATAGGAAGAGTATTTGAGCCTTTGGAACAATATGCCAATCAAGAAGAACATGAAAAAGAACTCAAAAAACGTTTTGCTAGTATCAGCGAAATTTATCAATCTGATAAAGTTATTGAAGAGATTGCTTATGATCTCTCTAAGCATTTTACCGAAAATTGGCAAAACGAAAGCTATTTTAAAGCACAATTAGCGGTTCCCACTAAGATAACCGCCCTCAAATATTTGGACTATTTTGAAAACCAACACAATCCCAAGCTAAAAATCAATGCCAAAGTGATTATTTCAGCACCCGATCAACGAGAAGGAAGCGAAGATGTGTTTAAAGCTAGAAAAGAAGATGAAATCCAACAAATACAGGCATTTTGGACACGGATGATGGACGAATATGGAAGCAAAGAACAATACGAAGAGACGATTATCCAACAGTTCAAAGAGCCGACTAATACAGTTGAATTACTTATCGTTGTAGATAAGTTGCTTACAGGTTTTGATGCTCCCAATAACACGATTTTATATCTTGCCAAACCCTTACGAGAACACAACCTTTTACAAGCCATTGCCCGTGTCAATCGTTTGTTTGAAGGCAAAGAACATGGATTTATCATAGATTATGTGGGCTTGTTAGGAGATTTAGACCATGCTTTGACGATGTATAGTGCGTTAGAAGGTTTTGAAGAAGGAGACCTTAAAGGTGCATTGAATCAGGTGGAACAAGAAGTCGAAAAAATCAAACAACGCTATGCCGATTTGCTGGATATTTTTAAAGAAGTAAATAACCAAAAAGATAATGAAGCACTAGAGCGACATTTGGCTCCACAAGACATTCGAGACCTTTTTTATAAAAAACTATCTGCCTTTGCCCGCTGCCTTCAACTTTGTTTATCTACCGATACTTTCTACCAAAAATTTAATGAAAAACAAATTGCTCATTATCGCCAAACCTTCAAGAAATTTCAATCACTTAGAAATTCGGTCAAGGAACGTTACAATGAGATCGTAGATTATAAAGAGTACAAAAACCGTATTCGTAAATTGCTCAACGATCATATTGGGGTAGAAGATATGGAGCAAATCATTGAGCCATTGGAGTTATTTAATGAAGCGTTGAGAAAGGGAGAAGTCGAAAAACATGGAACGCCTGCATCAGTGGCAGATAAGATTGCTCATCGAATGAAAAAAGAGATTATAGAAAATTTAGAAAAAGATGAAGCCTTTTATCAAAAATTTTCAGATTTAGTAGAAGCAGCTATCGAAAATTTTAGAAACAGTCGTTTGTCAGAAAAAGAGTATTTAGAGGAAGTTATGGGTATTTATCAACAATATACCGAAGGGAGTAAACAAGAATTGCCTGAAGCCATCAAAGATAGACCAGAAGCTAGGGCTTTTTATGGAAAACTCAAAGCCTTATTTGAAAACAAAATTTTTTCAGATGAGTTACTAGCACATTGGGGAGCTTCGATTGACGACATTGTACAAACGCACTTGATACGAGATTGGCATCATAACCATAAAGTACATAAAGATATTGAAGATGAGGTAGAAGATTTTATCTTGGACTCCACTAAAAAACACAATATATCTATCGAATGGACAGAAATAGATGATATATTAAGAGCTATTATTGATATTGCTAAATATAATTATGCTAACAACTTCTAAACCTACTTACAAAGTTCAGTATGGTACAACGACCATTGAATTTACCGTATCTTTTAAAAAACGAAAGACTTTAGCCATACAGGTTTTTCCCGATTTGCATGTTCATGTAATCGCCCCATTAGATACACAACATGACCTTATTGAAAAGAAGATCATCAAACGAGGCAGTTGGATTTTGACTCAACAACGCTATTTTTATCAACTCCTACCTCTTCCAATTCCTAGAGTTTTTGAAAGTGGAGAAACACATTGTTATTTAGGCAAACGCTATCGTTTAAAGGTTGTAGAGGCTTGTCAGAAAAGTGTCAAACTCAAAGGACAATATATCATCATTGAAACACCAGATAAAGCAAATAAGAAGAAGATAGAGACACAACTAATACAATGGTACAAAGTCAAAGCTCAAAATAAGTTCGAGGAGCGTTTACATCAGTCTTATCAACTACTTAAATCTAGTGGTATCCCTTTTCCAATTTGGCAGATACGGAATATGCAAAAACGGTGGGGAAGTTGTACTGCTTCTGCTAAAATCTTACTCAATCTCCATCTAATCAAAGCTCCTTTGACCGCCATTGATTATGTGATTGTTCATGAATTATGTCATCTCAAACATCCTCATCACAATACTGCGTTTTACAATATGTTGACATATTATATGCCTGATTGGGACAAAAGACGTAAGCAATTGGAAAAGGTGAAGTATTAGATATTTGATAATAGATTCTAAGTTCTAAGAAGTTGTGTCCTCAACCAAATAGCCCCGAATGGATTAAATTCTAATTTTTAATTTAAAATTCTAAAGCAGTTCAGCTACTATGGGGAACAGACCTCAACCAACTAGCCCCGATAGCAGTGGTATGAATGCAAGTAGCATTGCACCACAAGTCGAAAAGACTTGCGGTAGCGTTTTGGCTGCATGCATAAGAACGAATAGCGGGACTTTCCATTACGACAAAGCTCCCAACCCTTCGCTCCAAAAAAATCAAAAAACAGAGCTTTACTTCATTCTTCAACGTGAATTTTGGATTAACTATTTTCTAAAAGACTGACAATCAATATATTATGTTTTTAGATGTATTTCCGAATTGATTTTTGTTATAAAAATCAAAAAAATGACCATAGTTAAGTTAGCTTTTTCCAGCTAAAAAGCCGTTAAGAAGTAACCTTGTTTGAGCGAAGCGAGTTTGGTTACTTTAGGTTTTTTAGTGCAGCAAAAAGCGTTAAGACTTAACGTTAGTCTTGATTTTTGCTTCTTTGTATCAAGGCAAAGAAGACACAAAACAAAGAGATAAAAACACTTTTTTAATCCGAAATTCACGTTCTTCAGGAAGAAGCCACAAGCCGAACCGAAAAAAGTTTTTACCTCATTCTTTAGGATGAGGCCACAAGCCGAACCGAAAAAAGTTTTTACCTCATTCTTCAGGATGAAGAATCAGCGAACAAACCGCTGAATCCCTTTAAAATCCCCCGACTCAACCTCAATAAAATAAACTCCTTCCAAAAGATTCCCAACCTCCAATAGATAATCAGTCTGTGGATTAACCAACTTTTCAGCAACCAAC
>JAHDBB010000149.1 GCA_020630635.1 Chitinophagales bacterium | reverse complement strand
TAAGGTACTTAAACGAATTAGAAAAATTCCTTTTTTATGATGGAAAAGGAATACCTTTAGTCTTCGTTTTTGGTTTCTTGTGGCTTCATCCTAAAGAATGAAGCTAAACTATTTTTCTTTGATTAAAAAATTTAGATTGATTGTTCTCAAATGATTGGCTCTTACTGGCACTAAGCAATACTGTCCTTAACCAACTAGACCCGATAGTAGTGGTATGAATGCACAAGCGTTGGCTACCTAAAACTTGGCTGCATTCATAGGAACGGATAGCGGGGAGATACAACACGACGAAGCTACTTATGTTCTCTCCTAAAAATTAAAAAAGCGACAAAAGATTTTTCATCTCTTGCCGCTTTTATTTATAAAACTCTAAAATCCGATTTCAATATTGCCAATTTTGGCTTTGTTTTTTCGCCATTCATCGAAGTCCGTTAGTTGGATCACACCGTCTAAATTGCCATCTGCATTTTCATAAGCATTTAGTTCGGCTGGATCTGCTACCCAAACATCGTAGTCGGTCAGTTGAATTACTCCATCACCATTGTAATCACCTGCATAGAGCGTATAAATGCCATCTCCGCTTTCTTTGAGTTGTTCGGCTCCAAAGGCTTGGTTTTGACTTTGGGTAAAGTCGTAGTACATCTCATCAGTTGCCATCGTTGGATACGCACTCAAGACATCTAAATGATTGCGGTGGCGAATACAAAAGTAGTAGTCTTTATCTAAGATTGTTTTTTCAAAAGCTAAAGGCGACTCGCCATCCACATCTACAATCCTGCCATCGCTCAATAATATCCCTGCTCGTATGTCGATGACTTCTGTGCCTTTTTCACCAGATATTTGTGGAATGCCTTCTCGTATTTCGACCAAGACCCAATCGACCATATTGTCTGGAATGGTGGTAACTTCTTCTACTCCCCAATAAACATACGGCATTCCTCGATATGGTTGAAATGTTGGAATCAAGTCATTTAGACCTGTGTTCATCTCATTCGTTGTTTCATTATAGGCTCCTTCTAAAAATATCTTGCTGTGTAAGTAACGTGTCTTTTGTTGCCAAGTGCATTCATCACATACCGTTAATAAAACTTCGGGCGTAATGATCGGTGCATTGAAGTCAAAATAAATCCCTGCTTGATTGGTGATGACGCTTCCTTGTTCGATGTCTTCTTTCGGTGAAATCACAAACTTAACAAAGCCATGAGAGGCAGGTTCGTTGATATTGCTATCAGGTAAATAGATGTTATCAAATTGCCAACGAATGATGTTGTTTTCCAAGATTTCTACTTCATAGTCATGGCTACTGACTCCACTTTCAAAAGTGTGCAGGTCTAAAAAAGTGGATAAGGTGTCTAAAATGTAAACGGTAAAAGCCGTATCATTTCCTGTATTTTGAAAACGAACTGTATATTCTAATTCGGTGTCTGCTAGGATATAGTTTTCTTCTCCTACTCCACTTGGACTTACTAGCTTGTCATTGGGGTCATAAGAGCCGATTATTTCTCGACAATCTATATCTATAAAAGGACTTTGATCTCCTAAAAAAGAAGTCGTTACAAAACCTGTAGAAAAAGGCGCATCTCCACACATTTCAACCGTCGCTTGTTCGGCTTCAGCTTCTGGAGAAAACTCATGTTCTTCGGCTATTATTCGATAAGTTGCCCCATTCAAGACTTCTTGTTTTACAATCATTTCTTCATCTGTATCCAAAGTAAAATCTCCTACTTTCTCTAATAAGTCGTCTTCGTAAAGAATGTACATACGAGATTCAACCATCGGTTCTCCGACATTGCGTAAAAGAAAGGCTACAGAATCTCCTTCACAGGTTGCCTCCACTTCAATATCGGACATATCCCATAAGTCATTGATGTCTCCACAGTATTCATCGGGATAAATATGGGCTTCGTTACAAATCGTTAGACCCAATGGTGCTTCGCAATCGACTGTGATAAAGACTTTAAAGTCATCACAATTTCCTGCTTGAACGGTTCCTACGTCAAAACGATAAACGTTGTCGCCTAAGTCTTGATAGTCTATCTCGGAACTATCTACTTGAATGTATTCGTCAAAAGTGAGATCAATGTAAGCATCCTCTGCGGCTTCTGTTCCTTCATTACAATATTGAATGGTATAGCGATTACCAAAGCAACGACGCAATAAAGGTGTTCCTAAATTGACGGTCATCAAAGGACATTCGTAGTCTGAATTATAGCCTAAGTCAATATTGAAGGTATCATTGTTGGCGAGTTCTATATCAAATACAGGTGTTGTACAGGTAAATTCCCAAAAAAAGTGGTCATTAAAAGCACTAGGAGGTGTATAAATTCCTGCATTCACATCAAAACAAAAATTGCCTAATGAGTCGGTTACGGTATAAAGATCCGTCAATGGTAAACTAACAACTTGGTTGTCAAATTCTATTTCATCATCATCTTGTTCACAATTCATATTGGCATCGTGGTAAATAGTACCACATATTTGACTGGTGTATATATTGCCATTTTCATCTAGTTTTAAAAGGAAAGGAATACCATAAGCAATATTGTCAACAGAGATACTGGCTCGTCCACCAATCACAAGAGAACCGTCTTCTAAAAACAACATATCGGCATGACAATGATCAAATGCTTCGAATTCAAATCCTAAATCAATTGGTGCTGTATTAAATATTCTATACTCTTGAACATCGACTATTCCATCCATATCTAACTCATAGACTTCTAACCAAATCCATTCTTTTCCTTCTTCGCCTTGTTCTATATCTTCAATAAATACACTAGCCAATATTTGGTCATCTTCGCCAAGACAAAACCCCGACCATTTTCGATTAATCGGTTGACCAAAATCATCAAAGGCTGTAAACATATTTTCGATAGAACCATCTGTACCATTGATTTCTCTAACTACATTAAAATGACTGTCTATGCCAAATTCATAGCTTACAATAATGATGTTTCCATCACTTTTAACGGCTGCATCTAATGAAACACCGACACTCCAACCTAATCCCCAAAAACTGTCATTTTCCCACACAACGTTGGCATTCTCGAAAGTTTCCCAAACAACATTACCATTTTCATCTAATCGAAGAGGTCTTAGTTCATCATCATTATGTCCCAATAAAATGAATCCACCATCTGCTAGTGGTAATATATCTCGAACCATAAAAGAAGACCAATTGGTTGCTTGTTCAGAATCAAGAACCTCAATATTTTGCTCCCAAAGTTGATTGCCATTTCCATCAATTTTACTAATATACCAATATCCATTATCACAATTTCCACATTCATTTGGTATCCACATGGCTAAAACAAAGTTGCCATCGGTTGTTTGAGTAATTTTTACTTCTGTATAGTGATAAATAATACTAGGATCAACCTGATAATCAATATTAGGGAATGCTTTGAAAAGGACATCTTCGATCTCTTCTCCATACCCATTTAGTATTTTCAAATGCAACTCATAGTCATAGTTTTCGTCATAGCGCAATACTTTATGATAAGGTAAAAGATAATTTCCTGTATTGGCTTGAACTAGATCAGCCGATACAATATCTAAAGTATCAAAATTATAATTATTCCATATTTTTTGTCTCCATTCTTGATTTCCAAAAGCATCTGTTTTAATAAGATGTATATTTTTAGGAGTCTCACGATATTCATAGTCAAAGCCCATATTAATATATCCTCCATCAACTGTTGGCACCACTTTTTCTGTAGAACTTTCCAAATAGTTAATTACTGTAATGGTTCCCAATGCCCAATCCGAATCACTGGTATAAGAATGATACCAACCTTGTCCCCACAGAGAATGTCCCATTGTGAGTAAAAAAAATAAAGTAAGCATCTTAAATACTGGGGAATTATTTTTCTTCATTTGTCTGATTTTTTAATTGTAAAAAAAAGAGTTTTATACTCTGTCGCTCTTGATATTACAAGTATCCCACAATTTACTTGCCTTTTCCAATACTTTTTTTGTTCTTTGTGATTTACAAAAAACGCTATTATTTCACAAAATATTGATAATCAAATCATAAAACCATTATAAAGTGACTTAAAAAAAGAAATTATTGGGTCTTTTTAGATGTTTTTTCTTTTTGGAGCGAAAGGTTGGGTGCGTTGTCGTTGTGGAAAGGCCCGCTATCCGTTATTATCACCCTTGTAGAGCAAATTCCTGAATTTGCTCTACAAAGATGATATCACTACTATCGGGGCTATTTTTGGATGGTCTCAACTCCTGCCATTCGGAAGATTAAATACAAAATAAATAAAAATGAAAAACAGTAAACTCATTCTATTACTACAGACTTTTGATGAAGACACTTTAAGAGAATTTAGGAAGTTTGTGCGCTCCCCTTTTCACAATGAGCAAAAAAAAGTGACTGCCTTATTAGAGTATCTTTATAAATTGGCTCCTGAATTTAAAAAAAACCTTGTTGCGAAAGAAAGAGTGTGGAAAAAACTGTTTAGTGATACTCCTTATAATGATGTTCAAATGCGCCGTTTAATGGCTAATTTATTGCGCTTGGGCGAGTCTTTTATTACTTGGAAAAAGATGGAAGCCGATCCTGTCACCCAACAAAGTTACCAGCTCCAATATTATCGAGAACACCAATTAGATAAACACTTTGTGGGTTCTTTGCGAAATATCCGAAAGTGGCAAGAAACTCATCCGACCCAAGATATTTGGCATTACCATCGGGAGTTTGTCATCGAACGAGAAATCGCCAAATCCATCAGTCAACAACAAAATCGTATCATTGATCCCAATCTGCAACTTCTTTCCGATAAGTTAGATGCCCATTTCCTTATCAATAAGCTCAAATGTTCTTGCTATATTATCAGCTATCAAAACCTAAAGAAAACGAGCTATAATTTACCGATGCTTCAAGAGGTTTTAGATCATCTAAAAAAACATGATTACAGTCATATTCCGATGATTGAGTTTTACCATTATGCCTTATTGGTTTTATTGGAACCCAATGAGGATGCCCACTTTGAAAAACTAAAGAAAACACTTACCAATAACCTTGATTTATTCGACGATGAGGAAGTGACAGAGATGTTTTTAGCCCTTCGCAATTATTGTATCAAACGATCTAATCAGGGAGAAGCTCGATATTTAGAGGAGCTTTTTGAGTTGTATAAAATGGAGGTTAAAAATAGTCTAGCTGTCGATAACAAAAAACTCTCGCCTTTTACTTATAAGAATATCGTGACTTTGGGTATTCGACTCAAAAAATATGATTGGACGCAAAATTTTATTGAGGAAAATAAAAAGGCATTGGCTAGCGAATTTCAAGCATCCTCTTATGCTTTTAACTTGGCAAGACTATTTTTTCAAAAAAGCGAATTTGAAAAAATTATTCCTTTGCTCAATGAGATGGAATACAAGGATATTTTTATTGAACTATCTGCGAAGCATTTATTGATGAAGACGTATTATGAGATGCAAGAGTATGAGGTTTTATATTCTTTCTTGGATAGCTTTCAAATGTTTATTCGACGAAAGAAAAAGTTGTTGGGCTATCATTGTACGGGCTATATGAATTTAATCAAAATGACTCGTCAATTGGTGCGTTTACAGTATGGAAAAAAGGATGACATCGAAAAGTTTAAACAGAAGATTTTAAAGATGGAAGAGATGGTGGATAAACGGTGGGTTTTGGGGAAAATTGATAGTCTTTTTTAGTGACAGGTAGATAGTGACTGGTGACTTTCGTTTTGGCTTTTTTTTTACCACATAAGATTCAGAAGGGAACATAAGGTTTTTATCAAGGATGAAAGAGTTTTACATCATTCTTTAGGATGATGCTACAAAGAATAAAAAACTGGTGCTAAGTAGTCTAAACCTTTCCCAAATAGCCCCGATAGTAGTGGTATCCCCTTTGTAGAGCAAATTCATGAATTTGCTCTACAAAGGGGATGAGAACGGATAGCGGGACTTTCCTACACGACGAAGCATTTGACCTTTCGCTCCAAAATCAAATTTAAGAATGGATGCTAAAACCCAATCTCCACGCTTCCAATCTTCGCCTTATTCTTACGCCATTCATCAAAGTCTGTCAATTGGATCACTCCGTCTAAATTACCGTCTGCATTTTCGTAGGTATCTAATACGGCTGGATTTTCTATCCAAACATCAAAATCGGTCAATTGAATAATGCCATCGCCATTGTAATCGCCTGCATAAAGCATATATATGCCATCTTCACTTTCTTTGAGTTGTTGGACTCCAAAGGCTTGGTTTTCACTCAACGTAAAGTCGTAGTACATATCGTCTGCTGCCATTGTTGGGTAAGCACTCAATACGTCTAAATGATTGCGATGACGAATGCAGAAATAGTAATCATTTTCAGAGATTGTTTTATTAAAAGCTAAAGGAGATTCTCCATCTAAATCAACGATCTTGCCATCGTTCAATAAAATGCCTGCTCTACTTTCTATCACTTGTGTCCCTTGTGTACCAATCATTTGTGGTGTACCTTCTCGCAATTCGACCAAGACCCAATCCACCATATTGTCAGGAACAACCTCTAAATGTTCTCCACCATAATAAATATAGGGCAATCCTCGATAAGTTTGGATCGTTGGGATGTATTCATTTAGACCTGTATTCATTTCACCTGTGCTTTCATTGTAAGCTCCTTCTAAAAAGATTTTGCTGTGTAAGTAACGAGTCTTTTGTTGCCAAACGCATTCATCGCAAACCGTCACAAAAATTTCTGGTGTCAAAACAGGGGGATTAAAATCAAAGTAAATTCCTGCTGTATTGGTGATCACGCTTCCTTGCTCAATCGTGGATTGGGGCGAAATAAAAAACTTCACAAATCCATGGCTAGCCACTTCATTAACATTGCTATCGGGCAAGTAAATATCATCGAATTGCCAACGAAGAATGCTGTCTTCTATAATTTCTAAAGTGTAGTCATGACTACTTACACCATTTCTAAAACTTTGAATATCCAGTAAAGAGGATAAGGTGTCTAAAATATAAACAGTAAAGGCGGTATCATTGCCTGTATTTTGAAAACGAATCGTATATTCTAACTCATCATTGGCATTTACATAGTTTTCCGCCCCTACTCCACTGGGTACGATCAATTTATCATTGGGATCATAAGAGCCAATAATTTGACGACAATCTTTATCTATAAATGCCTCTTCATCGCCTTGTTGCATACTGGTTATAAAGCCTGTCGAATGTGGACCATTGCCACACATTTCGATACTGATAATCTCGTTACCTATTTCGGGCGAAAACTCATGTTCTTCGGCTAAAAGGGTATAAGTTGCTCCATTTTCAATGGGATGGCGCACAATCAATTCTTCCTCTTCTGCTAATTGAAAATCCCCAATTCTTTCGATCAAATCATCTTCATACATTAGGTAGCCACGAGGTTCTAACATATTCTCGCCTCTATTTCGCAATAAAAACTCAACGCTGTCTCCTAAACACGAAACTTCTAAAGTTATATCTGATCCGTCCCAGTATTCGCTAATCTCTTGGCAAAACTCGGCAGGATAAATTTGGGCGACGGCACAAGCAGTTGCTTCTAAAGGTGCATCACAATCGGGCATGGTCACAATGTTGAAACTGCCACATTCGCCCACACCAACAAAACCTAAATCAAATAAAAACTCATTATTGCCCAAGTCTTGATAAGGCATTGAAGCGTCATTGACTTGGATATAATGGTCAAAAGTAACTAAGACACTAGCCGTATCGGTTGCCATTCCTCCTTTGTTACAATATTGAACGGTATAAACGTTTTCAAAGCATCGACGCAATAAAGATGTTCCCAACGATACTTCTAAAAGTGTACATTCATATTCGGCATAATATCCCAAGTTGATTCCATTTAAAACTTCTTCATTTTCTACAATAAAATTGATACCATTCAAAGCACATTCAGAGGTCCAAAGACTGTCATCTTTTAAACTCGTTGAAAGTGTATAAATCCCTTCATTTACATCAAAGCAGTAATTTCCGAAGGAGTCTGTCAAAGCAAAACGATTGCCAGGTTGTAAGGTGACAACTCTTCCTGCTAAACCCATTTCGTTTCCATCCTTTACACAGTTTTGATTTTCATCTTCAAATAAGGTTCCACAAATTTGACTGCTGTATAATTGATAACTGGCATCCACTTTTAAGAGGTAAGGTACTTGCACAATAGAACTTTCCAAATCTTCTTGATACATGGTTGCTCGTCCTCCTAAGACAAAGGATTGATCCTCATTCACGATTATTTGTCCTATTGAATAGTGATAGATTTCGTTGGGATCATCCAATAATAATTGTTGAGAATTGAAAAGAGTATAAGCATGTGATTCAACTAAAAAGCCTGAACCATTGATTTCACTCATTTGAATACTGACAAAATCTTCTATTGCTGCTTTGAGAGTCGTATCTTTTTTGTAACTACTCAAAACAATATGATCATTTTCCTTGACACAAAAACCCTCATAAAAGTTTTCGACTCCTATGTCCATTCCATCAACTGTCGCTATATCAAAGATTTTTTCATTGGTTCCATCTGTATAATCAACTTCACAAATAAAAGGATGCTTATATTCTAGGGGAGCAACTTCATAATTCATCCCAATCAAAATATTGCCCACACTATTAAAGTCAATGGTTGGGTATAAATGCTCAAAATGATATTCTTCGGGAAGTTCTAAGTAATCTTCATAGACCCAGACTAAGTTTCCTTCTTCATCCACTAAAACCAGCTCAAAACAATCGGTATCATCATATGCTCCTACATAACGAGTAAAAACGTATCCACCATTGGGCGCAGCTTGAATATCATACAAGGCACAAAACGCACCATAAGGATGTGAAAAAGGCAATTCGTTTTCCCACAACTGTTCGCCCTCTTCCGTTATTTTGGTCAAATAGTAGGTTCCTTTACAATCTCCAATACTACAAATTTCGGGAGCAACTGTGTAGATGATATAATTGCCATCATTGGTTGCTGAAAACTTTAGGGAATTGGGATTGTAAAACAAAGAGCCATTTGGCAGATAGCCCTCAAAATCTTTGACAAGTGTACTCGTAATCACCTCTCCAGACGCATTCAATTTCACTAGTTGAATGGTAATATTCATAGAATCGACTACTCCATCAAAGCCTTGCATCAAAAAAGCAAGTAAATATTCATTATTAGGTGTTACGACCACATCAAAACTTCTAGGCGTATTTTCCAATTCTGTAAACTGTCCTCCTACAATACAAGTCGTCCATTGCTCATTGCCCCATTGATCAGTCTTAATGATTCTTGCACAATTGTCATAGGTCCACCCTACATTTCCAACACCTATGCCCACTCCAATATATCCTCCATCGAAAGTAGGTTCAACTACATCAATCGTTTGCATCCCAATATTCAAATTATCACCTACATCTTCGTTATAATATTGAAACCATCCGCCTTGGGCTAATAATCCAATGGGCAGGCAGATGGAGAATAGTAAAATTAAAAAGTATGAGTTTTTTAGTAGTTTCATTTAATAGCTTCTTATTTTTCTTTTTGAGAGTCCATTGTTTTTCAATCCATAGCTTATAGTTTGTTTAGTGATTTTCTTTTTTTAGGAGCGAAGGGTTCGGTGCTTCGTCGTAATGGAAAGTCCCGCTATCCGTTCTTATCGCTGTTGCCTTGTTTTGGGTAGCCTCACTTCAAACAGCGATACCACTTCTATCGGGGCTATTTTTGAAAGGTATAGACTTCTTAGGACCAGTTTTTTGTATCTTGTATGCTTCATCCTAAAGAATGAAGCTAAACATATTCATCTTTGAAGACACACCTATCTCGTCAAGATACACAAGTATCTTACCTTTTTTTCGTTATTTCCATAACTTTTTTCGTACTTTGTGAAGTAAATTGGCATTTTAGTGACAATAAGATATTGTAAATCAATATTTTAAGTCAACACAAAATGAAACAAGCTCCTTAATCCTTGAATATAGTCAACTTATGCACAATAGTAAGTTAGTTTTTTTATTTCAAACTTTCAACAACTCTACTCTAAAAGATTTAAAAAAGTGGGTTCGTTCTCCCTTTCACAACGAACAAAAACCCGTCATTGCTTTATTCGATTACTTGTATGAAATGGCTCCTAATTTTATTGAAAAATACCTGAAAAAAGAGATTGTTTGGCAATTGATTCACAAAGGAGAAAGGTATGATGGAAATCGTATGCGTCGGTTGATGGCAGACTTACTCAAAGTCTGTGAAGAATATATCAGTTGGCAAAAACTAGAAGAAGACCGATACACCAAAAAAACCTACCAGTTACAATACTACCAAGAAAAGAATCTACCCAAACACTTTGCTACCTGTTTACGCAGTCTCCAAAGTTATCAAGCTAAAAATCCTCGACAAAGTAGTTGGTATCCTTATCACCAATATCGCTTGGAACGAGAGATTGGACAATCCATCGCTAAACAAAGAGACCGCAATGTCGAACCCAATTTACAAGTCTTATCCAATCATTTAGATGCCTTTTACCTTATTCATAAATTAAAAACTTGCTGTTATATGATGAATTATAAAAACTTTCATCTAACAGAATATGAGCTGCCTTTACTTAGTGAAATCTTAGCGCATTGTGCCAAGACTGATTATAATGAACTACCGATGATTGGCTTTTATTATCATACTCTAAATGCCTTTATCGAACCCACCAATCCCACTCATTTTGAAGCCTTAAAAAACAACTTGCTCAACAACCTAAATATTTATACCAAAGAAGAAGCCTTAGAGATGTTTGTCGCTGCTCGTAACTACTGTATCCAACAAGTCAATAAAGGAAATAGCGATTATCTACATCAGCTCTTTAGCTTATATGAAATAGAAATCGAACACCAAATTTTATTGGATGCCAATAATACCATATCGCCTTTTACTTATAAAAATATCGTGACATTGGGTATGAAGTTGCAAAAGTACGATTGGACACAAGCCTTTATTGAAAGCCACAAAGAGTATTTGACCAACGAATTTCAAGCATCTTCTTATGCCTTTAATTTAGCTCGTTTATACTTCCAACAAGGCAAGTTTGAAGAGATTATTTCTTTGTTGAATCAAATGGAACATCGGGAGATTTTTATAGAATTGGCGGCCAAAACTCTGTTGTTGAAAACGTATTATGAACTCAAAGAATTTGAAGTACTACACTCGTTCTTGGATAGTTTCCAGATGTTTATTCGACGAAAAAAGAAGGTCTTGCGCTATCATGGAACCAGTTACTTGAACCTTATTAAGATGATGCGACAACTTATTCGCTTGAATTATTATAAGGGTAAAAATAAAGAAGTGCTTCAAGCAAAAATTTTGGAGACCAAAGAGTTGGCAGCTAAAAATTGGGTTTTAGAGAAATTGAAGGAAATTTGATTTTTTACCACATAAAAATCATAAAATGAGCTAAAGGGTTTTCTATCAAAGACAAAAGAGTTTTACATCATTCTTTAGGATGATACTAGACGAGAGAAAAGCTGGAACTA
>JAHDBB010000148.1 GCA_020630635.1 Chitinophagales bacterium | reverse complement strand
TAATTGCCTCCACCAACTAGACCTGATAGTAGTGGTATTCGTGTTGAAGCGTTGGCTTAGGAAAACGTTGGCAACACGAATGAGAACGGATAGCAGGGAGACCCGTTACGATGAAAGTGTAATAACCTTTCTCTCCTAAAAAAATCGTTAAAATAAAAAAAGGCTAACTAGTAAAACTAGTTAGCCTTTTGTATTTCTATAAAGTCTTTATTATCGTTGAAGGGTGATTTTTCTGACAAGTTGTTGGTCGCCAGAAATGAATCGAAGGAAGTAAACACCACTAGCTTGTTTGCTAAGGTCTAAACGTTCTTGGTATGTTTGTACTGTTTCCAATCTTCGTTGTTCAATCATTCGACCTGTTATATCGGTTAGGATGATTACTAAATCTTGAGTGGTTGGTAAAGTCATATCTATATTGACAAAACCTTCTGTTGGATTTGGAGCAATCACTAAATTTAGTACTTCTAAGTCGGATAGACTTGTGCTTGTAAAGGTAACATCTTGTGTAAAGGTCGCTTCACAATCATCTGTAACAACAGTGATAGAAACTGTATAAACAGCATCTAGATCGCTTTCATAAGTATGAGTTACCAAAGCTCCTGTTTCTGGATCACTTCCGTCTCCAAAATCCCAAGTATAACTAGCTGTAGGATTATTTCCCTCAAAAGTTACTTCTTCTCCTGTAACAATATCTGATGGAATCTCTAAGGCAGCATCTATAACTGTTACCTCTACATCAGTTGTGGTGGTATTGTCTCCAAACTCATTGCTAACGGTCAATGTAACTGTATAAGTACCTGTTTCAGCATATTGATGTGATGGACTTTGTTCTTCTGATGTATTGCCATCTCCAAAATCCCACGACCAAGTATCAGGAATGGGTAAAGACCCATCCTCAAATTGAACTGTTCCACTACAATCTTGATCTCCTATGTTAATGGCAGCAATCGGTGGAACGTCTGTTGCGACCACTACAATGTCTTGTGTAATCGTTAGCATACAATCGGCTCCGATGGCTGGACTTGTAACCGTTACGGTCACTGTAAACGTTGTGGTCATCGTTACATCGTATGTATGTGAAGGACTTGGTACACCTGCCGCAGGATCACTACCATCTCCAAAGTCCCAAGTATAACTTGCCATTGGATTGCCTCCTTCAAAATCTACAGATTCTCCATTATTGGCAGAAGTAGGAATAACCACTTGTGGATCTAACACAACTACGTCAATAGAAGTAGTGGTCATGTCGCTACCGTAGGGATTGGTAACGGTCAAAGTCACCGTATAGGTTCCTCCTTCAGTATATTCGTGTATAGGGCTGGGCTGGTCAGAAGTATTGCCATCCCCAAAATCCCATTCCCATTGATTGGGTAAATTCTCTGATAGGTCAGAAAACTGGATTTGTCCATTACAAGAATTAACTGGCTCTGAACCTATGCCAGCGATAGGAGGTGCTGCAACGCCTTCGCATGTATAAGTACCAGAATAGCCAGGTAGTTCAATAAAACCATCTGTTCTTTCTCTCAAGGTAATACTTCCTCCACTAGAAGTAATGGTTCCAGGTACGATATTATTGGCATTGTATTTTCCAATTAAAGGACTATTGATGTCGGGACCATCGTAAATGATGAGTGTATCGAATGGCTCCATCTCAAAAGTCTCAAATATTAGGGTAACACTGGCTGCTCCGTTGGGTGCAATGGTAGCAGTCGCATCGTTATCTTTTTTGTAGGTTCCTGCTTCGCCTCCACTATCAAAGAATTTTCCATTACAAGCATTGACTGTTATATTTTCTCCAACTCCATCTGGTATGGTAACAGGTGTACAGGCTTGATCTACGTTGATAAGGCTCATCAAGGTCAAAGTATCTGACCCTACATCATTACTTGCAATAAGTGTGACATCAAACATACCGCTAGCCGTATAAGAGTGGATAGGATTTTGTTCCGTTGACGTATTACCATCACCAAAATCCCACAACCATTCGGTTGGTACATTTACTGACATATCTGTAAACTGAATGGGTTCTGCACCACAAACCAGTTCCTCATTATCGGCACTAAATCCTGCTTGTGGGAATGCAATCACGTTGAGTGTTACAGGTACTTCGATAATTGGATTTTGAGGATCATTGGTTTCTATTATAATCACATATTCATAAATACCTGCGAGTAAGCCCTCTGCATCAATCAAGATAGTAATGGGTTGTTCTCCAGGAAAATCTACATCTCCTCCAGTTGGTGTAATGGTAATCGTCGCTGCAGGAACAGGACTACCTAAAGGAACTGCCATAAAATCACCTGTTGGAAAAGCACCTGTTGCTACGACTGCTCCTGATATAAGATCAGAAACCGTGTAATCGTCTAAAGCTCCATCCCCAAAAGTATCTAATAAATTTAAAGTATAGTTTTCTCCTTCTGATAATCCAACTAATTCTTCTACATAAGCAATGGATTCGGTGTATGTTCCAGGAGTTACTTCTTGAACAATATTGCCATTGCTATCTACCAATTGCCAATAAAATTCGCCTGGGAAGAAATCGAGAGTGAACTCGAATAAAAATCCTGCTCCACCACCTGCTAAAGAAATAGTGTATTCCATATTTCCTTCACCATTATTGAATAAAGTTAAATCTACTTCTTCTGAATCACCAGATAATAAGGTTACTTCGATAGAACCAGGATCAATGGAGGCTAAAGGTGCGCCTTGTCCTTCTCCTAGTAAATCTATAACGACCTCTCCTGCATTGGTGACAATGGTTAGGGTATTATCAAAGACCCCTATCTCGGTTGGTGTAAATGTTACTGTAACCGTAATACTATCGCCTGGCGCAATATTGGCATCGGTGGCATTGACTGTATATTGGGCATCACCCAGTAGAAACTCAGAAACTATCAAATTGTCTGTTCCAGGATTGGTAATGGTAAAGGTCAAAGAATTATTGAGACCAATTAAGAGACTTCCAAAGTCTAAAGTTGCATCTGTTGGTTCTACTAAGACTACTTCAGGAATACCAACAACTGTCATTACTACGGGTATTTCGACAATTGGATTTACAGGATCGTTGGAAATAATGAGAATGGTGGTTTCATATACGCCTCCTAATAATCCTTCTGCACTAAAATTAAGTAGATACTCATTGAGTCCGTCAGGGAATGGAAGGGTGTCGCATTCTTCACCATCCATTACCAACCATAAGTCTAATGGATTTTGGGTAACAGAGCCTATTTCTACTTCCATAAAATCACCTGTTGGGAAAACACCAGAGGCTAGTTCTGCACCTGTCGCTAAATCAGTAATTATGTAGTTATCTAAAGCTCCATCACCAAAAGTATCTAAGAGATTTAAGGTATAAGTTTCGTTAGGATTTAACCCTCCTACTTGTACATCATAGTTCGTATTGGCTTCTGTATATTCACCTGGCATTACTTCTTGTACAATATTGCCTTCGCTATCTAGTAATTGCCAATAAAATTCAAATGGAAAAGCATCTAAATCAAAGTTGAAATTAAATCCTGTATTGACTCCTACAATTGTTGTTTGAGTACAGAACTCTAAAAATCCTTGTCCTGTATTGTTGATTTGGAAAGGCACAGAACCTGTCTCGCCTACATTGAGTGTGATCTCTATCGGGTTGGGTGTTCCAGAAGCGACTGGTGCGCCCGTTCCATTGGCATTCAACAGTATGAGGATCTCTCCTGCATTGCTCACAATCGTTAAAGGAATATCGGTGAGTGTCTCAATGATTTGTGGGGAGTAGGTAATGGTAATGTCTTCGCTTTCACCTGGATAAATCCAAAAGTCGGTCATATCAACAGAGAATGCGTCGTAATCAGGGATAATATCTGTAATAAATAAGGTATCTGATCCTGTATTGAAAATGGTGAAAATCAAAGATTCTTCTGTAAATTGAACTACATTGCCAAAATCTAAACTTAATGGATCAGCCGCAATTGCTGGTGTTCCTGTAACGACTAATGTACAAGGAACCACTACTAATGGAAAGTCAGGTGAATTGGAGTTAATCTCCATATCAACGATGTAAGTCCCAGCAGGTGCGCCTGTTGCATCAAATGTAACCGTAACATCATTGGTAATTCCAGGAGAGATTATATCACTCAATGGATCAACAAACAACCACTGGGCATCACTACTACCTGTTCCATATAGTACACCTTGTATCAGCAAGTTTTTCATGCTTTCATTGCTGAAAAGATAGTTGAAACCATAGAACATTACTTTTCCATCTCCTTGTTCTCTATAACTTAAAACATCAAAACCATTTTCTTCAATTAAAACCGTCTTATCATCATTGGTAATATTGAAACCCACACACGCTGATTTTCCATCAAAAGGTTGTGAAACACCTGTTGTGATAGGATGGCTATCATCTGTAAATTCCAACTCTGGATTTTGAAAATCTGTACCAAAAGACCCGTCTAATAATTCTGTATTAAAAATGGTCTCGGTCTCATTGGTAGCTGTAAAAATAACGGTTCCTCCATCTTCTACAAAGGCTTGTAGTACAGGAGCAAACTCTCCCATAATTTCAGGATTAGGAACACCTCTTTGTCCAGGCAATAAGAAAATTTCTTTATTATTCAGTAAGTTTTCTAATTCTTCTACACTCGATGTATTGGTTTCATGAAAATTAATTCCACTTAGTCCCTCTTCGATAATTTCTAAAGTATTTTCAATGTGATTTTGATCAATATCATTACCAAAGTTGTAGACTACAATATCAATCGTTCCTGTATAACTTGTTTGTGGTCCGTTGATATTATAGACTAAGTCTCCTGCTCCAAAATTGCTAATACTAATGGCTGTATCTAATGTCTCTCCTGATTCTAATTCAATGTATAGTTCGTCTGGATTCACAATGATGAGTGGTGGTTCTTGTACTGTAATGGTTTGGGGAGGAGCATTGGATTCTTCTACACAATTGGCCGCACTCATCGTCACCACAAAATCTCCTGCTTCTTCATAAGCATATTGAGGATTTTGTGCAAAACTATTTGATCCGTCTCCAAAATTCCAGAACCAAGAACTGGGAAGTTCTGTTGTTATGTCTGTAAATTGAACAGGTGTATTAAATGGTGGGTTAAGATCACTTACTTCAAAATTAGCAATAGGTGGGTTGGTACTTCCACTAGTGGTCCAGTATAAGGTAAATCCTGGAGCTGTACCAAAGAAATCAGATATAAACTCTACTGTCAAATAAGAGCCTGACGAAACAATTGGATTTCCTCCATTGGGTAAAAACATACCGGTATAAGAACCAATGAGCGGTGCTCCATTATCGGGTCCATCATAAATGTTGAGTATGTCTGTATCAAAATTTCCTACTACAAACTCTGAAAATGCAACAGTAACATTAGCGGCACCTTCATTACCTAATACCACTGTACCAAACTCTTCATCGCTATATGGTCCTCCATCGCCTCCACTATCTTGCAAGATACCTGTACATTCGGTAACATTGACAATGGTTCCTGCATTGGTTGCATTGGGCATAAAAATAGGATCACAAGCAGGACTATCTTCATTTAATACTTGATAGGCAAATGTGGTATCATTACAACCTAAATCATTGCATACAGTAAAAGAAACGGTATATTCTCCTGCACTACTATAGGTATGAAAAGGGTTTTGTTCGTCGGAAATGTTGCCATCTCCAAAGTCCCAAGTCCAAGAAGTTGGAACACTTCCAGAAAAGTCAAAAAACTGTACATTTCCTCCACAACTAAATGGTGGATTGGCGGAAGGATTGGGCGTGGGCGGATCAACTACTGGTACACATTCAAACTCTATGGCAAAGCCAGGCAGAGAGTTAAATGAATTGGCTAAAAACTGTATGGTAATCGCATTGGAGCTAGAAACAATTGGATCACTTGGAGGAGTAAATCCTGTATAATTGCCCAATACAGGAGCGTTGATATCAACTCCATCATAAATAATGATATTATCTCCAAACTCACTCACTTCTAATTGAGTAATATTGAGTTCTATCGTATTTAATCCTGCGGCTAATATCGTAGCGGATCCTGCTTCTCCAAAATTGTAATTGCCATCAGGACCACCACTATCATATAAAGTTCCCATACAACTGGTAATCGTTTCTTCTCCTACTGCTGGCATAAAGAATTCAAAACAAACAGGGTCTTGTGAGTCGAAAACTACAGATGCTTCCACTGTTGTTGTACCACAACCATATTGATTACACACTTCTAATGTTACGTCATAAGTCCCCTCTGTTTCATAAGTATGAGTAGGGGCTTCTTGGTTAGAAGTATTGCCATCTCCAAAATCCCAACTGTATGTTACATCTGTCCAAGGACCTAAAATAACTGTTGTATTGTTAAATTCTGTCACTCCATTACAAGTGACTGTTGGATTTGCTATAAACGATGGAGCTGGTGCAGCTTCTGTGCTAATACATTCGTAAGTCGCTTCCCAACCTGGTCTTGTCACAGAACCATCGGATGTAAATACAAAGGTCAAACAACCGTCTGCATTGGTAGAAACAAGGGTCATATCTTGTAGGTCTCCTGAACCTGTAGGAGGGCTATCATTACGATCCCAACACCAGCCATCTGTATCTGGTGAAGGACTGGGAATAAGAGGGGCAGCAGTGCTTCCTCCATCATAAACTGTAATTTGGTCAAAACATCCTGTACCTGCATTTTCGGTATTAAACGAAGCAAAAAAGATGCTCACTACTTCATTGGGTTCTTCAGGACAAATGGTAAAGGTTTCATTTTCATTATTGCCATACTCTCCATCTGGTCCTCCTGAGTCATAATATTCTCCACTACAGACGATCACATTGCTGGGTCCTGTAAGGGACTTGAAAATACTACTACTTTCGGCTTGAGCATTCCAAGATATTCCTATCAGTAAAATTAGGTAATAGAAAAGTGTAGAGGTTCGATTCATAATCTTTATTTGAGTTATTTTTGTGTTTACTTTTTGGTCGATATTTTTTTATTATGGGACGAAGGGACGTTGCGGTTTATTTCGTGGTTTTGGGACGAGGGGGCGTTTTTTATATCAAAGACAAGTTGATTGGATTTTTATAAAACAACGTCCCTTTTGTCACTTCACGTCCCGTCTTCTGTTGCTTAAGAAGTTGTGTCCTCAACCAACTAGACCCGATAGTAGTGGTATTCGTGTGAAGCGTTGGCTGCCTAAAATTTGGCGACACGAATAAGAACGAATAGCGGGACCATGCTGTACGACAACGCACCTTACCTTTCTCTCCTTGAAATTTTAAAATTAAAGAATTTATTATAAAAAGCAACTTTGTTTCTTTAAAACTTGTAAAACTGTTTGTTAGTTGTTGTATATCACAAGACAAAAACATTCTGAATCATTTGTTTCTTTTGTCTCAAAATTTCAAATCTTATGACTAAAAACCTCTTTTGGCTGTGTTTGGTATGGCTATTTAGTATGAGTTGCTTGACGGCTCAAGATGTTAAGATAACAGATGACTTTTTTGATAATGCAGACCTCTTTTTTGGTCAATTTGTCAAAGATGGACGAGTAGATTATCTGTCTTTGAAGAAAAATCCAAGTCGCTTGTTGGAGTTGATGAAAGTAGTAGATAATGCCGATTTAGAAGGAGAAACGAATCCCCAAAGCCTTGCTTTTTACATTAATGCGTATAATTTGACGGTTGTCAAGTCTATTGTATTGAATTATCCGATTAATAGTCCAGAGGATGTTAGTGGTTTTTTTGATGGAGAAAAGCATAAAATTGCAGGGGAATATATGACCTTGAATCACTTGGAAAATGAGATTATTCGCCCTACTTATCAAGAACCTCGCATTCATTTTGCCCTTGTTTGTGGAGCGATTGGTTGTCCACCCATCATTGACAAAGCCTATCGACCTGATGCGCTCGAAAATATGCTGGAGGAACAAACCAAAATAGCTTTGAATAATCCTGATTTTATCAAGGTGGATAAAGGAGCTAAATCGGTGCAATTGAGTAAGATTTTTGAGTGGTATACACAGGATTTTGCCAAAAAAGAAAAAGACTTAATTACTTATATCAATCAATATCGTTTTCAGCCGATCAATGAAGGTAGCAAGATTAGTTATTATCCGTATGATTGGACTTTGAATGATAGTAATGAACGAAGTAGTTTGAATGCTGGTAAAAAATCAACCGATGGTAGCAATGCTGGTGTTACGGCTAATTCTAGTGCAGACCCCAATGTTGTTGTGACCAATCGTTTTACTTCGGCATTATTGGCAAGAGGCAAATTTGACATCAATATTTTTACGGGCAATTATCATCAGAAAGGAAAGAATGATAGTGCGTTTATCAATAGTGCTACATTTATGACTACAGCGGCACAAATTATGACAGGGCTGACTCCTAAATTGAATGTGGGTTTGGATATTCGTTTTCGCTCGGTGGTTGGAGCATTTGAGGAAGCCGTTTCAAGATTTGAGTCCTTTAAGTTTCGAGGACCCAATGCCAATTTGGATTTTAATGGATATACGAGAACAGGGATTTCCGCTATCGGTTTGCGTTTAAAGCATATCCCTTTCAAAAAGGTGCGAAATATATCGGTGCAACATACACTTTATTTTCCTGTGGGTGCAGACTTGGATGGCAACTTTGATTTTGGGGACAATCGGGGTTATATTGATTGGAATGGTTTGGCGTTATTTAATCAGTTTTTTTATGACCAACCTTTGACTTCTAAAACTTCGCTTTTTGTTGAATTAGATATTGTTTTTGAGAATGCGTTTATTGATCCAACCTTTCAAGAAGATGGCGAAAGTTTTGTAATTCGAGGACGAGAAAATCCTTTTGATGGGATTGTCTTTTGGACTCCAGCGACTTTGATTTTCAGCTATTTCCCCAACAATAAAGTAACGTTTTATTCGCTGTTCAATACGGCTCCTCGCTGGTTTAGCTTTTCAGATTTTGCGCCTTTCACCCAATATGGTTTGGCGACGAAGTATCAGGTCAATCGCAATATTCAATTGGAGGTTTTGTACACGCAGTTTTTTAATGTGAACTTTAAAGGATTGGCTTCGACTTTGAATTTTGGGATTCGTTTGACGAATTGATTTTCTTAGTGACGAGTGGTTGGTGACAAGTGACTTTTCTCCTCATACTTCGGTTCTGTTTCTCGCTTCATCCTAACGAAGTAAAGGGGTTTTCGGTTCTCATTTGAGCAGATAGGTATACCGAAAATCCTATTAATTTCAAATTCAATCCTAAAAATCCTATTCATCTTTTGGGCTAGGAGCGAAGGGTTTATCTTTCATCGTTATGGAAAGTCCCGCTATCCGTTCTTATAAATGTGCCAACGTTTTATTAAGCCAGCGCATTACATTTATACCACTACTATCGGGGCTAGTTGGTTGCGGTATGTACTTCTTAGCACCAGTTTTTTTGTGGCTTAGATGTGAAAAATAATAAAAAATATTTTGAGATTTAAATCAATCGGATTGCTGGTTCATTTAGTGCATAGCAATCCGATTGAAATGACAGGTCTTTCAAATGGGAATTTGTTTGTAGGGTCTTTTTTTATTGATACTATACCGATAAGTTTCGATGGCACGATGTACTGCGATATAAGACTGTGTTTCTTTGATGAGATCGTAGTATTGGAGATTGGCAATGACTTTGTTTAGATCGAATGCCCAATAAATACTCATCAAGGGATTGATCCATAGCTTGCTTCCATAGGTTCTGTCGGTTCGGTGATAGTCTCCATAATGTCCATCCACCGCACTAATGATGGAGTTGGAAACGATGCTTTGGTTGTACTCCATTCGTTGATTGACGAAATCTAAAGCAGCTTTGTATTGTTGATATTCCTTCATCGTTTTATTGAGTGAAAAGCAACCATAATACCCTTCTTCTTGAATCAGTCGAGCGACACTTTCTAAAAAACGATAGTGGGATACGCCATGATAATGATCGACTCCAAAACCTAAACACACCAACATTTTATGAGCGACCTCTGTTTGAAAGACGGCTGACATGGAAGTGCTATCTTCGATGGGTGTTCCTAGTTCATGTTCATCACCTTGCATCAAACTATCCGTTCCTCCATCCACTAAAATAATGGCATCTAAGTCGAGTTTTTTGATTAAGACATCGTAGGCATTTTTTAAAGGAATAACTCCAGTTCCTTCAAAAGCGAAAATAGATACTTCTTCACTTTGGGTCAAAAACCATTCGGATAAATACTTTTCTGGGAAATAATTATAACCTGATATTTTGGTGTCTTTGTAGGTGACTTCTCGACAAAAAGGACAGACTTTTTCTGCTGTTGTGACAGGTAAAGCGGTAAAAGAATAGTTGGCAAGATAAACGTTTTTGCCACTTTCTTTGAGGTTCATATATAGAGGAAGTCCGCAGAATATATCAAAACCGCCACCTGCTCCTGCTAATAGGATGTTTTGAGCGTCTTTTAGTTCTTGGAATAAGGGAATTTGATTGATTTGGTGCATCATATGGGTGGTTTAGTTTTTGAGATGTTTATCAGTCCATAGTCGATGGTCAATAGTGTGGTTCGTTTTGTGTTTTTGGAACGAAGGGACGGTTTCACTTCATTTCTTGGTATTGGGAATTTCAGGTTTTTCTTTACCAGACTACTTATTTTTTGCTTATCCTATATACTGTAATCAATGCCCATACTTCAACAGCAACGATTACTACATGAGTCCAGAAATCAACGGCTGGAGATGCAGGTGCATTTAAGACAGGATATAATGGATCAATGATCATCTCAAGGCTTTCACGAATGACGTTCATTATCAAGACCACAAGATATTGTAAGGGATTTTGGGTAATCATCACATAGATTGATACAAGAGCCATCACTAATGTTCTTGCTCCCATCTCATAGACAAGATTTAGCATGGGTACCGTATCAACTTGTATTCCAGAATCAGCCATCATTTGATGATTGAAAAAATACATGTAAACTTGCCCCAACATAATTAATATTAGGATAGCTTGCATTATATTTACCCACAATGGAATCTTTTTGTTATTACTGCTTACTGTATTTGGATTTCTCATTTTATATTGTTTATTAAAGAAAATTTAAAGTTCAATAAAATGAAAAAAACAAAAAAGGTAAAAAAGCAACTCTTTAGGGTAATTTTAGGAATTTATTTTGATTTATAAACATTTCTTCTGGTACTAAGAAGTTGTATTCTTTCCCAACTAGCCCCGATAGTAGTGATATGAATGCAAGAGGGTTGGCGTGGGTTGTGGCGTGGCTGCATTCATAGGAACGGATAGCGGGACTTTCTATTACGACAATGCACTTTACCTTTCGCTCCAAAGACTTTTCAACTATCTTTTTATGAAATAAGTTCCTTCAGATGAAATAGACAATAAATTAGGTTCGTATCAATCGGATTGCTCGCTCAAAACTTGGTTAGCAATCCGATTGAGGTAATGATTTTTTGGAGTGTCTGCGAGAAAAGTACCAGAAGCCTAACAACATCAATAGACACATCCACCAAGAAGGCTCTGACATTCGCCTT
>JAHDBB010000147.1 GCA_020630635.1 Chitinophagales bacterium | reverse complement strand
AAAAGTTGCGTGATTTTTTGAGACTGTCTGCAACTACCCTAATGTTGAGAGTAAAAACTTTCTTTCACGATTATTAAATAAATGTAAAAAGTGCCACCTTTTAATCGTAAAAAATACCAAAATTGGACGAACGATGAACTACTACAACAGTATGTAGCAGAAGAGGACTATTGTGCTTTTTATGTATTGTACGAACGATACGAAAAACGACTTTGGGGCATGTTCCAAAAAAGAGTCAATCGTTCAGAAGATTGCAAAGACCTTATTCAACAAACTTACGAGAAACTTTTAAAAAGTAAAGGGCTAAAAACCAACTCCATTGAAAAATACGAGCAATATCTATTGGGGATCGCCTTTAATACCCTCAACCAGTATTATCGACACAAAAATAATCCCGAATACTCGTATGATTTTACCGAAACCCCGATGTATCCAATGGGAAGTTACCAAAAAGACGGCATCAATGAAGCCGAAGCAGTAACTGAACAAGAAGAAAAAATCGGCAATTTACTAGAGGCAATTCAACAATTATCACCAAAACAACAAACAGCAATCAATTTACAACTGGAACAATTAAATTATGAAGAAATCGCCCAACAAATGGACACCAATGTAACCAATGTGGGCAGTTTATTAAATCGAGCAAAAGAAAAGTTGAAAAAAATTCTTAGAAAGTAATGAGTAAAAACCAACAATCATCTTCTCATTTGGAATTATCAGAAATGATGGATTTTGTACAAGCCAAGTTGTCAAAACCAGACAAAGAAACGGTGCAAAGTCATTTGAAGGGGTGTGCCTACTGTCGAGATAGAGTAGAAGATTTGCAAGTATTTTATCAACCAAGTGCAGTAGAAGAAGTGAGTTATAAAGAACATCGAAAGGGCTTAGGTCGTCGTCTTTCTCAATTGACTTGGAAAGCTTACTTACAAGCCGCATGGTCTCGAAAAAGACAAGAACTAGGGCTTTTATTTCAAAAGTTATGGATACCTCGCTATTCTTTTGCAGCTTTGACGATGCTTTTGGGACTTTTCCTATGGTTCAATTTTACAGGTATCCAAGAAGAGTCAGCTTCCCCTTCAGTAAATTTATCTTCCATTTCAATGGAACAACCTCAAGAATCCAATAATGATTGGAAAAAGGTAGAAGATAAATATGGCTTGGGATTAGACTATGATTTTCTTTTGGAAACGGGTCCAAGTGTACAAAAAATCATTCGAGAAGGAAGGTTTTATATGATTTTATCTAGTTGATTGTCCCAAATACATATTTTTTCTTAATTTCACCTATCATTTAATTTTAGAGATGTGGTTGAGTTTCGCTTTTACCATATTTTGCAACACTAAATTGTATTTCCTTTATGAAGTATTTCTCTCTCAAAATAATTATGATGTTGGTCAGCCTAGTATTTTTTGTAGGCTGTGCAAGTGATGGAGGCAGTGGTTCGTCTGCCAGTAGTGCTAAAAAAGAATACAAAGATGAAGTGATTATCCATCAAGGAGCAGACCCTACAGGATTACATCCTCACTGTACTTCTGATGCAGGAGCTTCTGAATTGAAGCGATATATGTTCCACTCTTTGTTGAATTATGACCATGCTACTTTAAAACTTGTTCCACAATTGGCAAAAAAACTGCCTACTGTAAAGGAAATCAATGATGGAAAAGGCATGGAAATCGAATATGAATTGAAAGAAGGAATGACTTGGGATGATGGAAAACCCATTACTGCCAAAGATATAGAGTTTAGCTTTAAAGCGGTCAAAAATGGCAAAGTAGATGCACCCAATATCCGTCCTTATGTCGAGTTTATCAGTGACATCCAAATAGACCCTAACAATCCTTTGAAATTTAAATTTATTTGCAATAAGGTTTATTTCTTGTGGGATTATACGACAGGAACCGATGTTTTGATTGCTCCAAAGCATTTGTATGATCCCGATGGATTGAGTGATAAGTTTACTTTTGCTCAAATTCATAAAGGAGATAGCAAAGTATTGGAAAGTCCAGATAATCTCGCTTTTGCTAAACAATATAACAATATTAAGTATCAGCGTGAAAAAGGTTTTATTAATGGTTCTGGACCTTATAAGTTTGTAGAGTGGAATACGGATCAAAATATTGTTTTGGAGAGAAAAGAAAACTGGTGGGGAGAAAAATTTGAAGGGGAAAACTTGTATTTTGAGAAAGGTCCTAAGCGACTCATTTACGAAACAGTCAATGACTTATCGGCTGCACTTACAGGTTTAAAAGGACAAAAACTTGATGTATTGAGTTCTATTCGTTCTAAGGATTGGGTTGATTTGCCTAAATCTAAAAAAGTAACTGAAAACTTCCACCTTTTCAATCCACCTGCTTTATCTTATTCTTATATCGGTATGAATATTCGTAAGCCTAAGTTGCGAGATAAAAAGACTCGTCAAGCATTGGCACATTTGATAGATGTCGAAGGTATCAATGATAAGCTCTTGTATAACTTGGCGACTCGTATAGTGGGTCCTATTTCTCCTTCTTTCAAAGATGATTACAATAGTAGCATCACTCCTTATCCTTTCTCTATCGACAAAGCAAAAGCATTGTTAAAAGAAGCAGGTTGGGAAGATACCGATGGCAATGGAGTGGTCGATAAAGTAGTAGATGGCAAACGGACAGACTTTAAAATCGCTTACAACTATAGTCAAGGAAGTGAATTTAGTAAAAATGTAGGCTTAGGTTTACAAGAAGCAGGTCGTCAAGCAGGTATTGAAGTAGAGGTTATCCCAATGGAGTGGTCTGTATTTTTGGAGAGATTGAAAGCCAATAAAATTGAAATGTGGTATGGGGCTTGGAGTTTTGATCCTCGACCCAGTGATCCTAAACAAATCTGGCATACTTCTTCTTATGGTGGAGGCTCTAACTACACAGGTTTTGGAAATGCTAAGACAGATCAGTTAATCGAAGACATTCAAAAAGAATTGGACCCTGCAAAGCGTGCTAAAATGTATAAGGAATGGCAACAGATTTTACACGATGAAGTGCCTTATATCTTTACCTTTACAGGTAAGCAAAGAATTGCAGTACACAATCGCTTTAGCAAAGATAATGTTCATATTAGTGAAGTGAATCCTGGCTTCTGGGCTTCTGGTTTCCGTCCAGCAGTAGGAGCTGTACAGGTGGCGCACTAATTTGGATTTGGGACGTTTTTTCGGTTCTTTTCGTGTAGATTGGGACGATGAGACGTTTTTTATTGTCAAAGACCAATCAATTCGATAAAAAAGTAAACGTCCCTTCAGGTCTCATCGTCACCTTACGTCCCACCTTCTGGCACTAAGAAGTACCCAACCAAAACCAACTAGACCCGATAGTAGCGGTATAAATGCAAGGACTTGAAACCATAAGTCGAAAAGACTTTGTGGTAGAGCGAGGCTGCATTTATAAGAGCGAATAGCGGGGAGATCCATAACGATGAAAGAAAGACTGCTCTCTCTCAAAAAAATCATTCAACCAAAATAAAAATATCTAGAAAATTATGAAGCACATTTCTCTCAAGACTCTACTAATGTTTGTTGTTACCCTATTTTTTGTAGGGTGTGCAAGTGAAGGAGGTGTTGGTGGTTCAGCAGACAATAGCAAAAAAGAGTATAGCGACGAAGTTATCTTACATCAACTTTCCGATCCTACGGGCTTGCACCCACATTGTACTTCCGATGCAGGAGCCACAGAGTTGAAGCGTTATATGTTCCATCGTTTATTGGACTATGACCATGCGACCTTGAAACTAATTCCGACTTTGGCTAAAAAAATGCCAACGGTTGAGGTGACACCAGATGAAAAAGGAATGGTGATCGAGTATGAATTGAGAGATGGAATGACTTGGGATGATGGAACACCCATTACTGCCAAAGACGTGGAGTTTAGCTTTAAAGCAGTCAAAAACCCTAAAGTCGATGCGCCCAATATTCGTCCTTATGTAGAGTTTGTGAGTGACTTTCAAATTGATCCCAATAATCCTTTGAAATTTAAAATGATTTGTGACAAGGTTTATTTCTTATGGGATCATACCACAGGAACCGATGTCATCATTGCTCCAAAGCATTTGTATGATCCTGATGGATTGAGTGATAAATTTACGTTCTCTCAAATTCACAAAGGCGAAAAATCTATTATAGAAAGTCCTGAAAACATTGCGTTTGGTAAGCATTACAATGGCATTAAGTTCCAAAGAGAGAAAGGCTTTATCAATGGTTCTGGTCCTTACAAATTTGTAGAATGGAATACAGACCAAAATATTGTACTGGAACGAAAAGACAATTGGTGGGGCGATAAGTTTGAAGGCGAAAACATGTATTTTGCCAAAGGTCCTAAGAAATTAGTCTATGAGACCGTCAACGACTTGTCGTCTGCGATTACAGGATTAAAAGGGGAGAAATTGGATGTATTGAGTGGTATTCGTTCCAAAGATTGGATCGAGATGCCCAAGTCTAAAAAAATCAATAAAAACTTTAACTTGTTCAATCCACCAGCATTGGTTTACAGCTTTTTAGGGATGAACATTCGTATGCCTAAATTTAGAGACAAGAAAACTCGTCAAGCATTGGCACACTTGGTCGATGTCGAAGGAATTAATGAAAAATTGTTGTACAACTTAGCGACTAGAGTAGTTGGACCTATTTCGCCTTCGTTTAAAGAAGACTATCACAGCACACTTAAACTTTATCCTTATGATATTGAAAAAGCTAAAGTACTCTTGGCAGAAGCTGGTTGGAAAGACACCAATGGCGATGGTATTGTCGATAAAGTGATTGATGGCAAGCGCACCGAATTTAATATTACGTACAACTACAATCAAGGAAATGATATTCGCAAAAATGCTGGTTTGACTTTCCAAGAAGCGGCTCGTCAAGCAGGAGTAAAAGTGGAAGTCATCCCAATGGAGTGGTCGGTTTATTCTGAAAGATTGAAAGCCAATAAAGTCGAGATGTGGTATGGTGGTTGGGTATTTGATCCTCGACCCAGTGATCCCAAACAAATTTGGCATACCTCTTCTTATGGTGGAGGCTCCAACTATACAGGCTTTGGTAATGCCAAAACAGATAAGCTGATTGAGGATATTCAAAAAGAGTTAGATCCTGTAAAACGTGCTCAATTGTATAAGCAATGGCAAGAGATTTTGCATGATGAAGTAGCGTATATCTTTATGTTTACAGGCAAGCAAAAAATTGCGATTCACAATCGTTTTGATAAAGAAAAAGTGGGCTTAAGTGAGCGAGATCCAGGATTCTGGGCAGCCGCTTTCCGTCCAGCCGCAGGTTTTTCAGCGACGACTCAATAGGCGTTCATGGTAGATGATAAATGCTCATACAGTAAGTTTCTAACTGATTAGGAGCGAACTGTAAAGTGCTTCGTCGTCATAGAAAGTCCCGCTATCCGTTCTCATTCGTGTCGCCAACGTTTTAGGAAGCCAACGCTTCAGACACGAATACCACTACTATCGGGGCTAGCTCGTTGGAGTCTCTCCCCATAGTAACTGAACTGCCTTAGAATTTAGAAATTAAAAATTAGAATTTAATTCATTCGGGGCTAGTTGGGAATGGTCTCAACGCTTGATTTACCTTGTTTTTAAAATAATCAATGGAAAAAACAGAATTCAGATAGGTAAAAATTACCTGTTAGGGTTCTGTTTTTTTATTTTAGTAAGTGAAAGATCAGAAATAAACTATTCCAAAATGGGACTAAGAGATTTTTTGATTATTGAGGCAAAAAACGCAGCCATAGCAGGGCTATGGTGAGTATTTTTAACGAAAAGAATCGGAAAATATCAATGTCAAATGGAATAAGTTATTTTTGTTGTTTCACTAATGGTTAAATAATAAGTTCCTCATTTGTAACAAAGAGATTTTTTGAGATAGAGCGGTTCGACGATTCGACAAAAAACGTAGTCATAGCAGGGCTAAGACGAGGATTTTTAACGAAATAGATCGGAAAATATCGACGTTAGAATGCGGAAGTTGTTTTTTTATCATTACTTAGCAGCTCAAATGACAAAGTTCGGTATGTTCTTTGCCATAGAAACAATCATGTTTCTTATTTTTCTATTTCCTTAAAACCCCCAATCTAGTAATTAGACTTCCTTAAAACCTTTTGCTTTAAAACTAAACCTAGACTTTTGTATGTTTAAATATGTCATCAAACGGATTCTGATATTCATTCCTACCTTATTGGTCGTATCCCTACTGACCTTTGCATTGAGTAGTATTGCACCAGGAGATCCCGTAGAACAAATGTTGAGTAGCCAAACAGGAGAAGGGACTTCTGCCAACCTACAAGCCAACGAACAAGCCTATATTGAAAAAAGACGAGAATTAGGATTGGACTTACCCATCTTTTATTTTTCGTTTGGACAAATGGCGATTCCAGACACCTTACACAGAATCCCCAAAAGAGCGCATCGTGATAATTTATCTCGTTTGATTAATCAACATGGTAATTGGGATGAAATATCTGATTATTATTATGAGATTAAGGATTTTGAGAAGGATGTTTACAATATACCGAAGGATTCATTAAATGCGACTCCTTTGATTAATATGAAAGATGCGATAAAATCCCTTTATGCCAATTATGATAAGGAAGATATTGAGAAACAACTCAGTGATATACCCAAATTCATCGGTGGTGCGCCTTCAATGGGAAAGTTACAAAGTAGCTTTGATCAGTTGAAGAGTAAACATACAGCGATGGTTACTAATACTTCATCTTGGAAAAACTGGGTTCCTTCTTTCAAGTTTTATGGTACAGAAAATCGCTATCACAATTGGTTTTTTGGAGATAAGCCTTGGTTTGGAAAAGACGATGGTAATTGGAGAAGTGCTGGCTTTGTTCGAGGTGATTTTGGTATTTCCTACAAAGATCAACGACCCGTTTCCACCGTATTATGGGAAGCCATCCGTTGGACCTTTGGTATCAATATTATTGCCATCATTATCACTTATCTAGTGGCGATTCCATTAGGCATATTTTCTGCTCGTAACAAAGGTTCGATTAGTGACCAAATTATAACAACTATCTTGTTTTTGTTATACGCCTTACCTAGTTTCTGGATAGGAACTTTGATGATTATCTATCTATGTGGAGGTGATTATTTAGACTGGTTTCCACCCTTCTTTAGACCCGATTTGAGTGGAGGATTATTAAACGACATCAAGGAATTATCCTATTATTTATTCCTACCAATGATTTGTTGGGTATACGGTAGTTTTGCCTTCTTATCTCGTCAAATGCGAGGAGGTATGTTGACGGTCTTAGGACAAGACTACATCAGAACAGCGAGAGCGAAAGGTTTGGCGGAAGGAAAAATTACTTGGAAACATGCGCTACGTAATTCTTTGCTACCTATTATTACATTATTCGCCAATGTCTTTCCAAGAGCCATAGGTGGTTCTATCATTATTGAAATTCTGTTTTCTATTCCTGGTATGGGAAAAGTAGGATATGAGGCGGTTGTTGCCAGAAATTATCCTATTGTATTTGCGGTGATGATGTTTGCCTCTATCCTTACCCTCGTTGGATACTTAGTGGCAGATATTTTATATGGAGTGGTAGATCCAAGAATTTCATTTAGTAGTAAAAAGTAATTTTTAAAAGGAGACAAGTGGCAAGTGACAGATGGTTAAATGTCGAAAGAAGATGCTTGTCTCATAGTAATTTTTATTAAAAAAAGAACTAAACCAAGATAGAATCATGAGTGGAACAAAACATAATGCAGGAGATCATATTGATGCAAGTCGGGAAGAAGTAAATGAAATGAACCAGAGTTATTGGGCTTACGTCAAACGACAATTTAGAAAAAATAAAAGAGCGTTATTTTCATTATACTTTGTGATGTTTTTGGCTTTTATAGCGGTCTTTGCCGACTTTATTGCCAACGAAAAGCCAATAGTTGCCAAGTACAAAGGAACGACTTATTTTCCTGTTATAAAGCAATACGGAGTTAGTTTAGGCTTAACCAAATGGCCCAAAGAATTACAAAATGTCAAGTGGCAAAATTTAGAATACGATTATGCCATTTTTCCTCCTATTCCTTATTTACCCAAAAATACGGATATGGCCAATGCCCAGTTCACAGGACCTTTTGATGAACAACGGGTCAAGTCTAAAAGATGGTGGCATTGGTTGGGAACAGATGACTTGGGAAGAGATGTATTAGCAGGGATGATTCATGCGACTCGTATAGCCTTTGCCGTTGGGTTAATCTCTATGGGAATAGCCACCTTAATTGGGATTTTCTTAGGAACGCTTGCAGGTTATTTGGGAGATACAGGACTGCGGATATCCCGAGTTCGGTTTTGGCTTAATATCTTCTTCTTTTTCATCGCCCTATTTTATGCTTTTGGGGCGAGGTCCTATATCCTATCCGATGCCATTAGCAATTCTATCATTAGTTTTGTTGGGCAATTACTAATAAGTTTCCTTATTTTCTTTGGAATCTTGGGAGCGGTGAATCTGTTGGCATCTGTTTTAAAACGGATTCCATTTTTAGGTCAAAAAGTCAATGTTCCTGTAGACTTAGCCGTTTCTCGTTTGATTGAGGTGATTGTATCTATTCCTGGTCTCTTCTTGATTATTGCGATCGTGGCAGTAGCAAAACCTTCCCTGATACTCGTGATGGTGGTGATTGGAGTGACGGGTTGGACCGGTATTGCCCGTTTGATTCGAGCGGAACTTTTGAAGGTACGAAACTTGGAATACGTGGAGGCAGCCCAAGCGATGGGTTTTAGTGATATTCGGATTATGTTGAGACATGCGATCCCCAATGCGTTGTCACCTGTATTGATTGCAGTAGCATTTGGTATTGCAGGAGCGATTTTGACAGAAGCCTTTTTATCTTTCTTAGGATTGGGCGTACCTGCCGAAGTCGTGACATGGGGTTCTCTTTTGAATTTATCTCGTTCAGCACCTGCTGCTTGGTGGTTGGCTATCTTTCCTGGATTTGCCATCTTCTTGACAGTTACTTTCTTTAACTTGATAGGGGAGGGATTGACCGATGCCTTAGACCCACGATTGAGAAAATAATTTTGTGCGTTGGGGCGTTTTGTTTATAGGGAACAGGAGAGAGATTAGTCGAATATTCTCGAATATAGCAGTTTTAAAGAAAACTTATGGTTTCCAAGAAGTTCCAACCTCAACAATCTAGCCCCGATAGTAGTGGTATCGCTGTGGCTTGGCAAAACCAGTCAGGTTTTCAAAACCTGACTGGTTTGAGCAAGGCTAGTGGCAACGATAAGAACGGATAGCGGGACTTGCTATAACGATGAAAGAAGAACCGTTCGCTCCTAAAAAATCAATAGTCAAAAGGAATAAAAATACTCTTACTTCATTCTTCAGGATGAAGCCACAAAAAACGAAAAGACCACAATATTTATGAAGGCAATTTTTGCTATACTACTTGGCTGTATGGGAATGATGGGTAGTGTATTTGCCCAAGATGTAACGGTGTCTCGACCTCAAAAAATCTCTTCCAAAATCACCGAGTTTGAGTTTATAGGAAAAACCGATGAAGGCTTATTAGTTCATAAATTTGGACCTCGCACCAATGTTATTGAAGCATTCGACTTAGACAATTTGACCATTCGCTGGTATCGAGATTTGAATTTGAGAGGAAAGAAAACCAAAGTGGTGGATATTATTGAAAAGGGCAATGAACTGATTGTCATTTATACGCATCAAGATAGACGAGACATACGACTTTTTGCCCAAAAATTGAATAGCAAACTCAAGGTCATTAAGAATGAAGTCTTATTGGATGACTTTAAACGAAGATTTGGGGATCCCAGTTTTGAGTACGAAGTCATTTATGATAGAAAACAAGATCATTTTTTGATTCAAAAAAAAGTCAAGGATTCGGTTGATTATGAAAAAATCGAATGTTTATTGATTGATCGCAACCTAAAAAAGTTGGGTGAAAAAACGTTTGATTTTGAAGACAATTGGCGATATGTCGAAACGGTGATGAGAGAAGACGGGACTTTTTATCTAGTCAGAGGAAAAGTCAAACGCAGCTTTTTTTCCGATGGCGATTTGTTTAGTGAAGTGCTGATTACAGAATGCAACTTAGAAAAAGAAGAAGAAAAAACGGTTCAATTACAAGAAGAAAAGCATTTATTCAACGGTTTTCAGACCGAATGGGATGCCATCAATGAACATTTAGTGATGTCGGGTTTTTATAGTGATCGACAAGAAAGCGAAGTACATGGCTTTTTATACATCTTCATTGACTTTGAAGAAAATAAACCTTCTCGAAAAGTCTTTACTCCCTTTTCCGAAGAGATTATCAAAAAGATGGCTCGCAAGGGTTGGTTCAATAGTCCCAAAGACCATGTACAATATGTGGAAATCCGCAAGTTGGTTTTGAGGAGTGATGGCGGAGCCTTATTGGTCGGAGAAGCCCACAGCAAAATTTCGCCCAACAACGATATGCGTCCGCCCATTTTTGATTCTCGAATGAGTACTCGCAACCAAGTGATGATTCAATACTTTTATGACGATGTGGTGTTGATTTCGATCAATCCCGATGGTCAAATGGACTGGGGACAAGTCGTCAAAAAACAACAATATTCTGAAAATGATCGAGGCTATTTTCTCTCAATCGGTTTTATGAATCGGCGAGAAAAAATGCACATTCTTTTCAATGAGACGATGACCAAAAGCAATAAACTCAATGATTGTCGCATTGATAGTGAAGGAGAATATCGCATTCGCAGCATTTTTGATGCCAACGCCTACCAATTAAATTTAGCTCCTCGTTATGCCGAGCAACTTTCCGCCAATGAGGTCATTATTCCTGCCTTTAACCAACGCAATGAGTTTGTATTGGTGAAGTTTACCTATGAGTAACTTCGATTTTTTTTTTTTGTAATTTTTTTAGGAGCGAAAGGTTAAGTGCTTTGTCGTAATGGAAAGTCCCGCTATCCGTTCTTATTGCTGTTGCCTTACCACAACCCACGCCAACGCACAACACAGCAATACCACTCCTATCGGGGCTATTTTTGAAAGGACAGAACGCTTCACAAACTGCTCCACTTTAAAAATTAAAACTTAGAATTTAACTCCATGAGTGCTTCCATGATTGTTTTATACAACACCGATTACGAGATTTTACTGCAATACCGTTCCAAAGATTCTAAGAAATATCCCAATTACTGGGGATTTTTTGGAGGCAAGATAGAACCCAATGAAACACCATTGGAAGCCATCCTTCGAGAGACCAAAGAAGAAATTGATTATGAGTTGGTTGAGCCCATTTTATTTTATGAAGCCTTCAACATTGACAACAACAATCCCCACTACTTTTTTATAGAAGCATTTGATGACAACAAGACGCTATGTTTATTGGAAGGCGAAGCATTGGGATGGCACTCTATCGAACAAGCCAAATCTTTAAAAATGGCTCCACACCTACAAATGCAACTGGGAAGAGTCCAAGAATATTTGAGTCGTTTAATTGATTAAGAAACGACTTCTGTTTCCCCTTTAACAGGATTTTTGCCCTTTTGATATTCAATGGCTGCTCGTATAAAGTCTACAAATAAAGGATGTGGA
>JAHDBB010000146.1:5710-11742 GCA_020630635.1 Chitinophagales bacterium | reverse complement strand
TCTGGCGAAGACAAGGAAACGAACAGTCAAAACACACAGAAAATGGTTTACAAAACACCTTTTATAAAAAATTGTTTTAATCCAAAATTCACGTGAAACGACCCAAAAATGCCCTTGTCCCAAGACCACGAAAAGAACCGAACCGTCCCCTCACGTCCCTTTTTTAAACGTCCCGTCGTCCCAAATCACGAAAAGAACCGAAACGTCCCGTCGTCCCAAATCACGAAAAGAACCGAACCCGTCCCCTCACTCCCCAAAGAACGAACTGAGCCACAACTATGGACTATCGACCTTCGACTATTGACCATCTACTTCAACTCCACCAACAAATCAGGACGATCCGTAATCACCCCATCCACCCCCAAATCCAACAACCTTTTAAAACGAGTCGTATCATTAAGCGTCCACACAAAAATCGTCTTATCCAACGCATGAACCCGTTCCACCAATCGCCGATGAGCAAACGGATACATCACACAAAACCCATCCACCATCTCATAAGATTCCAACCCTTTAAATTGCAGCTTTTTACTCAAAATCACAGGCAAAAAACGAGGTTTGCTCACAAAAAGTTTATACAACACAATCGAATCATCAATAGCATCCACCATCTCAATCACCCGATCATCAAAGCTCATCACATAACACCAGCCTTGCCCATTATATTGGTGAATCAAATCCACAATTCGCTGCTCAATATTAGAATAATAAGCATCCCCTTTTTTTACCTCAATCATCAAAATAGCCCGTCCATTCACCAGCTTAATAATCTCCTCCAACGTTGGTATTTTTTCCCTTTGCGCCACCAAGTCCACCTCTAAATTTTGCAATTCCTCATAAGTTTGATGTTTTACTTTACCCTGTCCATTAGTCGTGCGATTAAGTGTAATATCATGCATCAACACCAACACAGAATCCTTCGTTTGATGCACATCTATCTCAATCCGATCAACCTTCAAATCCAAAGCCTTTTGCACACCAGCCAACGTATTTTCAGGAAATAAGCCAGCCGCCCCACGATGACTAATCAACGTAAAATCAGGAGTGTTTTGAGGTTGGGCATTCGTCCAAAAAATAGGAGAGAGGCACAATAAAAAAAGAAATAATAAAGGCATAAGTACAAGAGAGATTAGATATTTTTTAGAAGCCATACTTTTTAGAGTCCTTTGATATATTTTGCCATTGCCTCACTTTGAAACTTAGTTTGTTTCCAGGGGACAGTGGTATCTTCTTCCTCCTCAATGATAACAGGCAAAATCATATTGTTGTCAGAATTCACCAGACGAAAACGGATATGCGACCAGTTTTCATGACCTTCCAATAATTTAGCAAGGTGATTGGGTTCATACCAAATCTTAAAATCCACAAACTTTTGATTATTTTGAATCCCTTTATCTAGTTGTTGGGAACGAAGATAGCTGCCACTTTGATGACCATGATGCAAAGCCGCTACCGCAAAATCATCAGCAGAGACTACCTCCCCACTTTTCAAAAAATCCAAATAACCAAAGCCTTGCAACAAGCCGACCAACCCAATCATCAAACCCAAAACACCGATAAGATTACCCTTTGAGATTTTTAACAACATGATTTTTCATTGTTTTATTGAAATATAAAAATAAGAAAAAAATATAATATTATTCTTGTGATTTGGTATCCTTCAACACGATTTAACCAGAAGTTGCCAAATTTGTGGTTAAAGTACTGCTGAAAACCGAAAAGTCAAAGGTAACAACCTCAACCAACTAGCCCCGATGGTAGTGGTATTCGTGTGAAGCGTTGGCTGCCCAAAACAAGGCAACACGAATAAGAACGGACAGCGGGACTTTCCCCTACGACGAAGCATTTAACCTTTCGCTCCAAAAAAGAAAAATCAAGAAAAGAATCTAAAAACATTTAGAAAGTAGAGGGCAAAAAGGGCTTTTATGGATGATATACGATATTTTGGCACAGAAATATCCTGTTTATTTATACAAATAGCTGATAAATCTTAATTTTAAGCAATCAAAGGCTTAAAAGCCCTTTTGTATAAAATTACTAAATACACTGTCAGATTAATTTTTACAGGTTTTAGATGAGCAAATCGTACGGAGTGTACAAGAGATAATAGTTCCTCGTTCAAAAGAAACTAATGTATTTTCAAAGAGAAGGAATTTATTCCTTTTCAGACAACCCAATAAGTCGTCAAGATCATAATAAACAGTCTTTATGATTGTTTTCGGGAGAGAAGTCCGTTATTTTCAACTCATTTGAACCCTATTGAGCGAGGGAATTCATTCCCTTGCTGAAGATAAAATGAGTCGCTTTTCAACAAACAAAAACACGAATCAATTTTTCTGACACTGTACTAAACCAGAAATATAGATTATATCATTATGAAAAAAATATTATTGTCATTAATGTTCTTTTTATTGAGCATGCCACTTTTGACAGCTCAATCACTGGATGCCAGAATTAATGAAATCGTGGCGGAATGGACAACTCCCATTGTAAAAACCGTTTTTTACTCAATTCCATTTGGTGAAGATGTTTCTATTCCCATTGTATTAATAATTTTGGTGGTAGGAGCCTTATATTTTACCTTTTATTTTGGCTTTGTCAATTTTAGAAATTTTGGAACTTCCATCAATATTGTACGGGGAAAATATGATGATTTGGAAGAAGGAGGAAGTACAGGATTGTATGAAAATTCGGTTTCTTCGGTAGATGGGGATAATCCCGATACCATTCGGATTGAAGGACATGATGGAGAAGTCTCTCATTTTCAGGCTTTGACTGCTGCTTTATCGGGTACAGTAGGACTGGGAAATATTGCAGGGGTGGCGGTTGCATTATCGCTTGGAGGACCAGGAGCTACTTTTTGGATGATTGTCGCTGGATTGATTGGAATGGCTTCTAAGTTTACAGAATGTACACTGGGTGTAAAATATCGAGAAATTGCGGCCGATGGGACTGTGTATGGTGGTCCTATGTATTATTTGAGCAAAGGATTGAAGGAAAAAGGACTTGGTTTTTTAGGTAAATTCCTTGCGGGCTTTTTTGCTGTTATGTGTATCGGTGGCTCATTTGGTGGAGGCAATATGTTCCAAGCCAATCAGGCCTATTCTATGGTAGCAAAGGTAACAGGAATCGAAGGAATGGGATGGATTTTTGGGCTTGTAATGGCGGTTTTAGTTGGTATTGTGATAATTGGGGGGATCAAAAGTATCGCCAATGTAACAGATAAAATCGTCCCTGCGATGGTGGGACTGTATGTCTTTATGGCCTTGTTTACGTTAGGAGCCAATTTTTCTTTGATACCACAAGCCATTGGAGCTATATTTAGCGGAGCCTTTGCACCAACTGCCATTGCTGGCGGTTTTGTAGGAGTCTTGATACAAGGTTTTAGACGGGCGGCATTCTCCAACGAGGCAGGTATTGGGTCGGCTTCGATTGCACACTCGGCAGCTAAAACACGTTATCCTGCTAGTGAAGGCTTGGTCGCTTTATTAGAACCTTTTATTGATACCGTTGTTGTGTGTACGATGACTGCTTTGGTATTGATCATCACCAACTTTGATGGCAGTATTATGACCTATGGAGCAAAAGTGCCTGATGGTGTGACCGCTACTTCTAATGCATTTGCTTCTGCTTCAGGAATATTCCCTTATTTCTTGGCATTGGCTGTTGTTTTATTTGCTTTCTCGACGATGATTTCTTGGTCGTATTATGGAGCGCAAGCATGGGCTTATTTATTTGGACGAAGCAAAGCAGCAGAATATACTTACAAAGTATTGTTCTGTATCTTCGTAGTGATTGGAGCAGCGGCTAGTTTAGGAGCAGTGATCGACTTCTCTGATGCGATGATTTTTGCGATGTTATTTCCCAATATGATCGGTTTATTCTTATTGGCTCCCGTCGTGAAGAAGGAATTTAATAAGTATATGGAGGCGATAAGGACGCAAGGATAAAACGCAATATGCAAGAGTTTGAAAATATAGTAACAACTGCTTATTGGATTATTTTAGGAATATTGTTGGTTGTAATTATAGGACGATTGTTTTATTATCGTAAAACGATAGCTCAACGAATTAGTGTCCAACAAGAAAAAGGAGTCTTTAAATGGTTGCGTTATTTAACCATATTGCTCTTGCCCATTTTTATTTATGGCTTTATTACTTTTGTCTTTGTCTTACAAAAAGGCAATCTATTTGCAGTCAATTGGATGAAAAATGGTTTAGTCTTCTTGTTGGGACTCCTTTTGATAACAGAAATATTTTATAATTTTCGAGTCGTTCCTAAAAAATTGAATAGGGTTTTCAATGGTTTGTTTTTGGGGCTTATTGCTTTGGTTGGATTCTATTTGACCCATCTTTATTGGACAGCAAAAGCACATCCTTCTGTTGAAAACTCTATTATGATCGACTTGCCTTTTAAGGGACAATGGATCGCAGCAGGAGCAGGTGCAACTGGTTTGACCAACCATCATGATAGAATTTTGAGCCAAAAATATGCAGTTGATATTGTGAAGTTAGGAGACAATGGAAAGTTGTTTACAGGCAAAGGCATTGAGCATGAAGAAAGCAATACTTTCGGGGCTGAAATTATCTCTCCTGTCAATGGAGAGGTCGTTTGGGTCGTCGATACCTTACCCGATCAACCCATTCGAGAAAGGGAAAAATTGGCGGGCAATCATGTCGTGATTCGATTTCAAGACTCTTTGTATGTGGCATTGGCACATCTTCAACAAAAAGGGATTTTCGTTAAAATGGGAGATAAAGTACAAGTTGGCGATTTTATTGGAAAAGTAGGGATGTCTGGAAATACGGATTTCTGTCATTTACACGTTCATATTCAAGATAGACCGATTTATGATATAGAAAAGGGTAAAGCCTATCCTATACGATTTAGGAAATTTAAACGAAAAAGATTTCTGTTTTGGCGCAATCAGACCAATGAATATTTGTTGAGTAATGACATCGTAGAATCTATTGATTGATGAGTGACTGGTACTAAGAAGTGGTGTCCTCAACCGACTAGCCCCGATAGTAGCGGTATAAATGCAATGCGTTGGCTTCGGAAAACGTCGGCGCATTTATAAGAGCGAATAGCGGGACTTCCCATTACGACAAAGCTCCCAAAGTTCGCTCCTAATAACGAATCATGTAAAGCAAATTCACGAATTTGCTCGAACCCCAAACATCCTGTAAAAGAAAAAATAATCCCATGAAAGAACTCTCTCTCATCATTTTAGCGACTTTATGCATTGCATTTACCTCTTGCAATCTCAATAAGGCAAGAGGTGGGCAGGAACAAACGCAGCGAATACAAAAAGATCCTGCGGTATTGGAAAAAAGTAGTAAAGCCTATTTTGCAAGTGGTTGTTTTTGGTGCGTAGAAGCGATTTATGAAAGTGTCAAAGGAGTAAATGAAGCAGTGTCAGGTTATGCAGGTGGAAAGGAAAAAAGTCCAACTTATCAACAAGTGAGTGCTGGAAAAACAGGACATACCGAGACCGTAGAAGTTTATTATGATCCTGCAATAGTGAGCTATGAAACCTTGTTAGAAGTCTATTATGGATCACACAATCCTACAACGGTCAATGGGCAACATCCCGATTTTGGACGACAATATCGTTCAGCGATTTTTTATCAAAATGAAGAAGAACGAAAACTGGCAGAGAATTTTAAAAAGAAACTCAATGCATCTGGTGAATACGATGAGCCAATTGCCACAGAAATTGTACCCTTAGAAAAGTTTTGGAAAGCAGAAGAATATCACCAAGATTTTGAACGACTCAATCCCAACCAGTCTTATGTAAAAGCCGTCTCAATTCCTCGCCTTAAACGTTTTCAGAAGAAGTTTCCACATCTGTTGAAATAAGCAAATGAGATAAAAAAAGCTCCTCTGGTTCCACTAGATTGTTTTATGAGCAAAAAAAATTACTACAAGTTATTCAAGCCCCAAAAGAAGTCATTCTTTTGGGGCTTTTTCATTTCTTCTCATCCTATTTGCATCAAAATATAAAGTGATACGTCTTTGGTTTCATGAGA
>JAHDBB010000146.1:0-5610 GCA_020630635.1 Chitinophagales bacterium | reverse complement strand
AAAGACAACCTTATGAAAAAAATCTATTCCATCTTAGCTACATTACTACTAATCCCTCACCTTCTAAAAGGACAAGAAAACACTTCAATAGACCAACAAATTGATACTTGGTTTGGTGAATTAACAGCCCCGATAGTCAACACCGTATTTTATGAAATACCAATAGGAGAAGCAGGACTTCCCATCGTGTTGATTATTTTAATTTTAGGAGCTTTATACTTTACCGTCTATTTTGGTTTTGTCAACATCAGACATTTTATAACAGCGATCAAAGTCGTATGGGGATCGTATGATGATTTAGAAAAAGAAAAGAAAATACAAATTGATGACCAAAATTTTCCATCAGTAGATGGTGATAATCCTGATACCATTAAGATTGAAAGAGAAAAGGAAGGAGAGGTATCCCATTTTCAAGCATTAACAGCCGCATTATCTGCAACAGTCGGTTTAGGAAATATTGCAGGAGTCGCCATAGCTTTATCCATAGGCGGACCAGGTGCTACTTTTTGGATGATTTTAGCTGGATTTATTGGCATGTCATCCAAATTTACAGAATGTACTTTAGGGGTAAAATATCGAGAAATTGAAGAAAGTGATGAAATTGAAATAGTTGTAATAGATGGTAAAGAAGTAGCCAAGAAAAAGACAATAGTTTATGGTGGTCCCATGTATTATTTAAGCAAAGGATTAGAGGAAAAAGGCTTAGGTTTTTTGGGCAAAATATTAGCAGTTTTTTTCGCTATTATGTGTGTGGGTGGATCCTTTGGAGGAGGCAACATGTTTCAAATCAATCAAGCCTTCAAATTATTTGAACATGTGACTGGTGGGACAGAAAGTTTCATTTATGGCAACGGCTGGATATTTGGTTTGGTGATGGCGATTTTGGTAGGCATTGTCATAATCGGTGGTATCAAAAGTATATCAAAAGTTACAGAAAAAATTGTACCATTTATGGTCGGAATTTATGTCTTTGGAGCCATCGCAATATTAGTGATAAATGCAAGTGAAATTCCTGCCGCTTTTGGAGCCATTATCAATGGTGCATTTACACCAATAGGCATCACAGGTGGATTTGTCGGAGTACTCATACAGGGTTTCAAACGCTCGGCTTTTTCCAATGAAGCAGGGATTGGATCTGCTTCCATCGCCCATTCAGCAGTTGAAACCAGTTATCCTGCCAGCGAAGGTTTAGTCGCTTTATTAGAACCCTTCATTGATACCGTAATCGTTTGTACGATGACCGCCTTAGTGATTATCATCACAGGTTCCTTGACAGTCGGACAAGAAATGACTTTTGCAGAAGGTGTTTTACTCACCTCCTCCGCATTTGAATCTGACATCCTATTTGCACCTTATGTGTTGACTTTAGCCGTTATTTTATTCGCCTTTTCGTCCATGATTTCTTGGTCTTACTACGGTTATCAAGCGTGGGCATACTTATTTGGGCGAAGCAAAACCTTAGAATATGCCTACAAGTTTATATTCTGTGTATTTGTTGTGATCGGAGCAGCAGCCAGTCTCAATTCCGTAATGGGTTTTTCAGATGCCATGATTTTCGCCATGCTCTTTCCCAATATGATCGGACTCTTTCTATTAGCCCCCGTCGTCAAAAAAGAATTCAATACCTACCTAGAAGCCATCCGAAATTATCAAACAAATAAAAAATGATTCGTCTCAATCGGATTGCTACCCAAGTTTTGAACCAGCAATCCGATTGATTTTATTGAACGATCTTTGTATTTATCAGTCTTATTAGGAGCGAACCTTTAGTACTTCGTCGCATTGGAAAGTCCCGCTATCCGTTCCTATGAATGCAGCCAAGTTTTGGGTAGCCAACGCTTATGCATTGATACCACTACTATCGGGGCTAGATCGTTACAGTCTCTCCCCATAGAAAATGAACCGTTTTAGAATTTAGAAATTAAAAATTAGAATTTAAAATCTATTCGGGTCTATTTGATTGAGGAGACAACCCTCCACAAACTGTGGCAAAAACAGAACCGCAATTTGACAACTTTGAAGCATGAACAGAACCAAAGTTGTCAAAATTTCCACGAACCACAAAAAAAAAAGAACAACCCCTTTGAGATTGTTCTTTTCACTATAGCATATTTTATCATCATTAAAACGAAACAAATCGCCTTTTACCATAACAAGTAGTCGTCCTAAACACCCCAACAGCCCATTCAACATCCAGCACAATATTAGCCGACAAAGGTGTAGAAGTTTCATAAGGCGTATAAGCTCGCAAGTAATGCGTCTCTTGGTCATTAGCCGTCATAATATCTGTAAAAATATAGCGCAAACGCACCCCAATATTAACGGCAAATCGGTCAGAACCTACTATGGAACGCCCAAAGCCTAAAATCGCTCCCCAATTTTGCTCATTAAAGCCAGCATTATTTGCATCATTGATTTGAGAAAAAACAGGACCAATTTCCATATAACGTCCCTCTAAGATACGTTTATACAAAAAAGCAAAATCCAAAGAACTAAAACTCACTTGTTTAGCATTAGCCGTAGCTACCTCAAAATCCTGATTAAAAGTAACGGTAGAAATATCAAAATTGATAGAATGCTCATCTCCAAAATTGAGTCCTAAACGTCCACCAAAAGTATGTCCCGAAGAAAATTGATGCGTCAAAGAATCATCTTGAAACACATTTTTATTAATCAACAGGGTAGGCCCCCAACCACCACGAGCCGATACATCAATCCAAAACTGTGAGTGAGCCGTCAGACAAAAAAATAGACCGAATAGAAAAATTATTTTTTTCATATTTGTATGGGTTTTTAAAAAAATAGCAGGGTCGTTTTTAATTTTTAATCAAAGACAAAAAGTTTTACTTCATTCTTTTTTACCTCACAAAAGATAAACTGGTACTAAGAAATCCTGTCCATTCCCAACTAGCCCCGATAGCAGTGGTATCGCTGTGAAGCAAGGCATTATAGTAACAGATAGCATCTGTTCGAGAGGCTAGAACAGCGATAAGAACGAATAGCGGGACTTTCCCCAACGACGAAGCACTAAACCCTTCGCTCCAAAAAGAAAAAACGCTTTACTTCATTCTTCAGGATGAAGCCACGAAAGAGCCGAAAAAACGCTTTACTTCATTCTTCAGGATGAAGCCACGAAAAACTACTTCAACCGATTCACCAAGAAATCCACCAGCAATCGAACACCCGAACCCGTTCCATTTTTCAAGCGATAACCATCAGGTCTAAAGTTCCAAGCAGTTGGCGCAATATCCAAGTGCATCCAAGGATAATCCGTAAAATGTTCCAAGAACTTACCAGCCGTAATAGCTCCAGACAAAGCACCACCCAAGTTTTTAATATCCGCAATATCTGACTTAATCATATCGCCATATTCATCCCACAGCGGAAATTCGATGAGTCGTTCATGAGTATTGTAACCACTTGCAACCAAAGCGTCAGTTGTCTCTCTATCCGCCTTGCTCATCAAAGCAATCGCATGAGGACCGATAGAACGCATCGCAGCACCCGTCAAAGTCGCCAAGTCAATCACCAACTCAGGCTTATATTTGGTCGCATAATTCAAGGCATCTGCCAACAACATTCGACCTTCAGCATCCGTATTCATTATTTCAACAGACAAGCCATTACGCATACGAATCACATCACCAGGCACATAAGCATTTTGACCAGGACGATTATCTGTCGCAGGAACCAAACCGATGACATGCAATGGAATCTTATTTTTGGCAACCGTATATAACACACCGCCAACCGTTGCACCACCAGCCATATCACATTTCATAATGTCCATGCTGTTGGTCGTAGGTTTCAGACTCAAACCACCTGTATCAAAAACCACACCTTTTCCGACAATGATAATCGGCTGTTTATTTTGTGCATTTTTAGGTTTCCATTCCATAATGGTAAAAGTCGGTGGATCAGGACTTCCCAAATTGACCGCCAAAATACCATTCATATTCTCTTTTTGGATACGTTTCTTATCAAAGACCGTAACTTTAAATCCAGCCTTCTTACCCATTTTTTGAAACTCCTTGCTAATTTGTGGAGCCGTTAAAAAATTGAGGGGTTCATTGACCAAAGTTCGACAGGCATAAACCGCATCAACCAAGTTTTGAAGATGATCAACAGATTTTTTGGTAACTTCACTTTGAAGAAACTTGATGGTTGTAAGGGCGTTTTCTTCTTCTTCTGGTTTTTCTTTATATTTTAAAAACTGATAGTTGGCAAGTGCCATTCCTTCGGCAGCCAACAAAGCAGCATCATCTTGCGTACTAAAATTTTGGATGGCAAGGCTTTTTATCTTATTTCCATTAGCAGATTTTCCTGCTTTTACACCAATAAGTCGAAAACCTTCCTTTATTTTGTAGAGTTCTTCTTCTTTCGGTTCTACTTGGGCAACAAAAACAAAGCGTCCTGCATTATTAAAAGTGACATAATGTTGTTTTTGCTCAAATAGCTTTTTGAGAAAGTCTAAGGCTTCAGCAGTCAATCCTAAGCTATCAAGTGGAGTATTTTTGTCGGTAATATATAAAACCGCCTCTTTTTCACCAATGGCTCTAGTTCGTTTCAGGGTAATATTCATTGGATTCTAAATTGTTTAAGCGACAAAGATACAGAATGTATTGCATTAAATTGAATCGTATGAAATGTTGTTACCTTTTTTACTAGTAAATATTGTTTTATATTACTACTTTTTTTAAAAAATGAAAAAATATGTTTCGTACTAAAAAATCTTTAGGTCAACACTTCTTAAAAGACTTAACAGTTGCTCAAGCAGTAGCAGATGCCCTTATATTGCCCGAAAACGAAGACTTGAAAGTGCTGGAAGTAGGACCTGGACAAGGTATGCTCACACAGTTTTTGCTCCAAAAAGAAAATATAGACCTCACACTCATCGAATTAGATCGCCGTTTACCTGATTATCTCAAAGAACATTTCAAAGACTTAAAAGATAGAGTCATAGAACAAGATGTCCTAAAGTTCGATTTTGCTGCTTGGACCGATCAAAAAGTTGCCCTCATTGGCAATTATCCCTACAACATCTCCTCCCAAATCTTATTCAAAGTCATTGAGAATCGCAACCAGATTACCCAAATGGTCGGAATGTTTCAAAAAGAAGTCGCCCAACGAATTACATCCAAAGAAGGGATAAAAGCGTATGGCGTTTTAAGCGTACTTACCCAAGTTTTTTACAAAGCTCATTATTTGTTTGAAGTCCCACCTACGGCTTTTGATCCACCACCCAAAGTACAGTCGGCTGTCATTCGCTTAGAACGCATCCATGACTATGATGAAATAATAGACGAATCATTATTGAGAAAAATCGTCAAAACCGCTTTTAATCAGAGAAGAAAAAAAATGAGCAATGCAATCAAATCGCTTAACTTACCTTTAGAAGAATTATCAGAAGACATACTACATAAGCGACCCGACAAGTTGAGTGTAACTGATTATTTAGACTTGATGCAATGGGCAAAAAGTAAGTAACGATTAAAAAATAAGTCCAGCATTTCGGGAAAAAGAGATTTTGATTCAAGACAAGGCAAAAAACGCAGTCATAGCAGGGCTACGGCGAGTATTTTTAACGATGTATTGGATCAAAAGATCATT
>JAHDBB010000729.1 GCA_020630635.1 Chitinophagales bacterium | reverse complement strand
CCAAATCCGCCATTCATTACATTGCCCCAACCAACACCACCGCCATTGTGCAAGGAAACCCATGTCGCCCCTCTAAATGAATCACCAACAAAATTGTGAACAGCCATATCTGCGGTAAATTGAGAACCGTCGTAAATATTGGAGGTTTCACGATAGGGAGAATCTGTGCCAGATACATCATGGTGATCTCGTCCCAATACGATGGGTGCGCTGATGTCGCCTTCTTTTATGGCATCGTTAAAGGCTTTTGCAATTTTGATACGTCCTTCGGCATCAGCATATAAAATACGGGCTTGTGACCCAACGACTAGCTCATTTTCTAAGGCTTGCTCAATCCAAATAATATTGTCGTTGAGTTGTTGTTGGATTTCTTCGGGAGCTGTTTGGGCGATTTCTTTTAAGACTTTGGCAGCGATGGCATCTGTCTTTTTTAAGTCTTCCATATCATTGGAACAACAAACCCAACGGAAAGGACCAAAGCCATAATCAAAACACATCGGTCCCATAATATCTTGAACATAAGAGGGATAAATGAAAGAACCATCTTCGTTACAAATATCGGCTCCTGCTGCTTTGGCTTGTTTCAAAAAGGCGTTTCCATAATCGAAGAAATACATGCCTTTTTTTGTCATTTCCTTGATCGCATTTACATGTCTTACCAATGTTTCTTCTACCAATTTTTTAAACTTTGGTGGATTTTCAGAAATCATTTTTTCGGCTTCTTCAAAAGGAATTTGGACGGGATAATATCCGCCCTGCCAAGGATTGTGCAAGGAAGTTTGGTCAGAGCCAATATCCACTTTGACGTTTTCTTTTACCAAATATTCCCATAGAGCAACGATGTTTCCTTGATAGGCTAATGATACTGCTTCTTCATCGGCTAAGGCTTTTTGGATACGAGTGACTAAGGCAGCCAAGTCTGTATGCTTTTCTTTGACCCAGCCTTGAGCGATCATTTTATGGACTTGTTTTTCGTTGACTTCTGCAATGACTCCTACACCGCCAGCAATGACAGAGGCTTTGGCTTGTGCGCCAGACATTCCACCTAAACCTGATGATATGAAAAGTTTTCCTTTTAAGGAGGCATTTTTGCCACTTAACATTCGACTAGCATTTAGGACGGTGATAGTGGTTCCATGTACGATGCCTTGTGGACCGATGTACATAAAGGAGCCTGCGGTCATTTGTCCGTATTGGGTGACTCCTAAGGCGTTGTATTTGTTCCAATGGTGGTCTTCGCTGAATTGTGGAATCATCATGCCATTAGTAACGACGACTCTTGGTGCTTCTTTGTGGGAAGGAAATAAACCCAATGGATGACCTGAATATAAAACGAGTGTTTGCTCATCCGTCATTGTTGCTAAGTATTGCATCGTTAAGCGATATTGCGCCCAGTTTTGGAAGACGGAACCGTTGCCTCCATACGTAATGAGTTCGTGGGGATGCTGGGCGACTGCGTAATCTAAGTTGTTTTGAATCATCAACATGATGGCAGCGGCTTGTTTGGATTGGTGGGGATACATGTCGATGTGTCTGGCTCTCATCTGGTAATCAGGTCGAAAGCGTTTCATGTAGATGCGTCCATACTTTTCTAATTCTTCTGCGAACTCTTTGGCTAAGACGACATGGTGTTTGGAATCAAAATAGCGTAAGGCATTTTTAAGGGCGAGTTTTTTATCTTCACTATTTAAGTTGTCCAATCGGCGGCGAGGTGCATGACTGATCGGTGCGTCCTCATCGGTGGGATAGGGCGGAAGTTCGTTGGGAATGCCTTGTAGGAGGTCGTCTTGAAAGGTTTTGAGGTCGAAAGAGGTCGTTGTATTGGGTAAACTCATTGGATTGGTTTTTTCTACAAAGATAGGATATTTGGTGAAAAT
>JAHDBB010000145.1:8135-11924 GCA_020630635.1 Chitinophagales bacterium | reverse complement strand
CTTCTTCGACAGAAGGTTCCCAAATATCCAAGCAATTTTCTTCAACAAAGATGTATAGAGCATCAAAGGTCTCAAAATCATCGGCAGTATAACCGTCCAAGCAATCACCATAGTAATCTTGCAACCAAGCCAATTCTTGCTCAATCCAAGCAGTTTCTTCATTACAATTTTCGTGAATGAATATTTGTAATTCATCTACATTGGGAAAATCGTCAACAGTATAACCTTCTAGGCAATCTCCATAATATTCTTGCGCCCACTCAAACTCGTTTTCTAACCAAACGGCTTCTAAATCACAATTTTCTTCAATAAAGGCGTACAATTCATCTAAATTCGCAAAATCATCGGCAGTTACGTCTGCTAGGCATTCTCCATATTCATCTTGCATCCAAAATAGTTCTTCCTCAACAGAAGGTTCCCAAGTATCCAAGCAGTTATCTCCTATAAAGATGTAAAGATCATCGACTGTTTCAAAATCAGCAGCCGTATAGCCTTCTAAACACTCCCCAAATTGTTCTTGCGCCCATTCAAATTCGTTTTCTACCCAAATGGTTTCTAAATCACAATTTTCTTCTGCAAAAGCATACAATTCATCTACACTAGCGAAGTCATCAGCCGTTACATCAGCGAGACAGTCGCCATAGTAATCTTGCATCCAAGCCAATTCGTTTTCTATAGAAGGTTCCCAAAAGTCAAAGCAGTTTTCTTCCACAAAGATGTAAAGATCATCAATTGTCGCAAAGTCATCTGCTGTTACATTGGCTAGACACTCGCCTAGCTCTTCTTGTAAGATAGCCAATTCGGTTTCAACGTCTTGGGCATACGTCAATAGGGTTAGCCCAAAGAAAGCCAATAAGCATAACATCAATTTCTTCATTCTAAACTAATTTTTGTTTTAAGTAAAAAGTCAATACAAATAAAATGTAGGATGCGATTTTTACAAAGTACATTAAAATATAAATGTACTACATAAAATGCTTGTATTTGATTATAATTGTTTGATTTTTAGTTTTTTGTGTTTGTAAATGTCCAGCATTTTTTTGTGAAACAGTATTTTTTGAGCAGTTGGTTTGTCGCTTTACTGTCATTCAAATCAGATGCCTGATGTTTTAGGTCTAAGTATTTTAGTCAGGACTTTGACATTTTCATATTAAGAAAAACCGTACATTTAGATTGTTTAACCTTTTCATCAGAGGTCTTATTTATTAGTACACAAATTATACGAGAGATGTGACGGTTTGGATGATATTTTTTCTTTGGAGAGAACGGGGTTGTGCTTCGTCGTGATGGTCTCCCCGCTATACGCTATTATGGTGAAGCTTGGCTCTACCGCAAGTTTTTTCAACTTGTGGAAAATAAGCCAAGTCCTCTTTCACCATAGTCGCTGCTATCGGGTCTAGTTGGTTGAGGAAAGTACTTCTTAGTGATTGTAAGAGTGACGAAAAGTGAGGATGTGACGTGAGGGGACGGTTCCAAGCATGTAAAAAATGAACCGTTCTTCTCTCTAGATTCAAAGGTAGCGACCATTCCAACTAGCCCCGATAGAAGTGGTATTCGTGTGAAGCGTTGGCTTCCTAAAACGTTGGCAACACGAATGAGAACGGATAGCGGGACTTTCCGTTACGACAAGGTACTAAAAGTTCGCTCCTAAAAAAGAAAAACCACGAGAATGAACCGCATTAATAATTAATAATTCACCATTTATCATTAGAATGACTTTTTGCTCCTAAAAACATAAACAATTTGACACTATAGAGATTTTTACACATTCTTAACAGTAAATACATACTAATTCATCACAATTTTATATTAATTTTGTCTTGTTTTTCTAGTGTTTACTTATCAAAGAATTTAATGTTTTGATTATCAGTTTATTAAATAATAGAAAAATTATTGTTTATTTCATTTTGAATCTTTTTACATGAAAAAAATATTCCTCTTCGTAATGAGTTTGTGCTTTACCCCATTTTTGATGGCACAAATTACAGATATTGCAGATGTGAAGGCGTATGCAGCAGGTGAAACTCCTGTAGATGATCCTGATGTATTTAATTTGGCTCATTACAATGTTAATTTTACAGTTCAAGGGGTTGCTCTGAATGGTCCAGAATTTGGACGTATCCGATACATCCAAGACGAGACAGGTTCGATGGCTATCTATGATCCAGACTTATTGGATGATGTACAACGAGGTGATATGATTACCGTCACAGGACCATTGGTTGAGTTTGCAGGTCTATTGGAGATTAGTGGATTGGAAGCGATGGAAGTTGGAAGCACAGGCAATGATTTGCCAACACCTGCTGTGATTACTTTAGCGGAGTTTCAAGAAATTAACGAGGCTCGGTTGGTTAAACTTGAAAATGTATCTTTTGCCGTACAAGGTAGCTTTGAAGGAAATACCAACTATGCGATGGTCGATGAATCGGGTGAATTTAGAGATATGCGGATTGGTAGCGGCACCAATTTGGTTGGAACGCCTATTCCTGATGTACCTTTAAATATTATTGGCTTATTGGGACAATATCAAGATAACTACCAATTGTTGCCAAGAGATATTTTAGATTTTGAGTTTTTAGGTCCTCCAGGATTTTCGAGTGCGATTAATACAGATGCCACAGCCAATAGCATGACGGTATCTTTTAATACATTGGGCGTAGGAAATACGGTTGTATCTTATGGTTTGACCCAAGACTTGGAATTGGGAACGGTTTCGGATGATGCCTTAACCAATGACCACTCTATTATGATAGATGGATTGGAACCAGGACAGATTTACTTTATCCAAGTGAGTACCACTTCTGGAACAGGCGAAACTTCTACTTCTGATATTATAGCAGTCGTGACCACATCCCTTTCTTCTGGTAATATAGATGTCTATTTCAATCGTTCTGTTAATACTGATTATTCGACAGGAGTAGATGCAGAAAGATTACAACAGACTTTTGATGATACCCTTAAAGCCTACATTGCGAAGGCTGAAAATACGCTAGATCTTGCGATTTATAATTTTGACAATGACTTAGGAATGGTGGATGCCATTAATGCAGTTGCAGCTAGTGGTGTAACGGTTAGAGTGGTAACAAATGAAGGGGTCAATTCTTCTGCTTACAATTCATTGAATGTGGATTTTAAAATCAAAAGTCCAGGAGGACAAGATTATGGATTAATGCACAATAAATTTGTTATCATTGATGCAGAAAGCGATGATCCCAATGTACCTTATTTGATAACAGGCTCAACTAATTGGACCGATGTACAGCTAAATTTTGATGCCAATAATTTGGTCATTGTACAAGATCAAGCATTGGCAAGAGTCTATCAATTGGAGTTTGAAGAGATGGTCAATGGTAATTTTAGTAATGACAAATCAAATAATACGCCTAAGAAATTAGAGGTAGGAGGCAAGCAAGTTGAAGTGTACTTTAGTCCAACAGATGATACCAATAGTGTCTTAAAAGAGGTGATTGCATCGGCTGATACAGACCTTTATTTTGCGATGTTGGAATTTACTAGAAATGACTTGGCTTATGAGATTACAGACGAAATTGAAGAAGGTGTTTTTGTTGCAGGTGTAATGGATAAAAATACAGCAGAAAATGAAAGTCCTTATAATATTATGACGGATTTTACGGATAATGTGGTTGTAGATGAAACCCAATATCAGGTTCACCATAAATATGCCATTGTTGACCACAGTAATTTGAGTTCTGATCCAATGGTTTTGACAGGTTCACACAACTGGTCAACGAATGCACAAGCCAGAAGTGATGAAAATATCTTGATTAT
>JAHDBB010000145.1:0-8035 GCA_020630635.1 Chitinophagales bacterium | reverse complement strand
TATCGTATTGATATTGCTGCTTTGAATAATGGACTGTATGTACTTAAAATAGACAACCGAAGCACTAAATTTATCGTCAATAAGTAAATGACTGGTGACTGGTGGCGAGTCGTAAGGAATCAATTAATTAAAAAATTTAAATGGATATTATGAAAACATTATTACAAGCTATAATTATTTTATTCGTATTGGGTGGGATGAGTCTGACTGCCCAAGATTGTAGCGACTTGTTTTTTTCTAAGTATGTAGAAGGAACAGTGAACAATCGTGCTTTGGAAATCTATAATCCAACCCAAGAAACGATTGATTTATCGGAATATTCGGTAGTGCGTTACAGTAATGGGTCTACGGATGCTACGGCTCTTTATACTGTTAATCTTGACCCTGTGATGTTAGCACCAGGAGAGACCTTTGTAGTTGTTGTAGATAAAAGAGATGTAACAGGGGTTTGTTTGGACTATCCTACTTGGTATGGACACTTACAAATTGATGTTTTGACTGATCCTGATACAGGAGAGCCTGTTTTGGATGACGATGGTAATGAAATCGAAGCTCCAGTTTATGAGCCAGTAGATGAGTGTGATGGTAGTTTTTATGCAGTTCATGGAGAAAGTGAGTATCCTTATAATGAGAAGTATGATTTAGTCGGAAAAGCAGGAGCGTATTATTCACCTGTTTATGATGACAATAGAACCCTGTATTTTAATGGTAATGATGCGATGGGTTTGGTAAAAGGATCAGCAGCAGCAGCAGACTATTCTAATGTAATAGATGTCGTAGGAGTCATTGGTGAAGATCCTGAAGAGGATGAGTTTGAAGGAATCGACGCTTGGGTCAATATCGTTACTTTTGAAGATGGAGGAGTTGATACTTTTGCGGTTACAAGAGATCGTACGTTGGTTCGTTGGCCTGACATCAAACAAGGAAATGTGAGCGTTGCTGCAAATGGTGATACTTTTAATCCAGGTGAATGGCTTTCTTTACCTAAAAATACATTTGATGTTTTAGGTACACACGAATGTGATTGTATTGAGACAAACACAGGAATTGAAAATGCTGCTTTATCTTCTATAAGTTTATATCCTAATCCGACAACAGGAAATATGGTGAACCTACAAGTGAAAGAAGCAGTTGCTCAAATTCGTGTTCACAGTATCAATGGACAGGAAATGGATGTGAATGTAGGCGAGCAAGTAACAGATGTGGTGAAACTGGATGTGACCAACTTACAAGCTGGTTTGTATCTGGTAAAAGTGAAGTTGGAAAGTGGTAAAACGGTTATTGAAAAATTGACCATTAGTAAATAAAATAATAAAGTGCCAATCTATTGTGATTGGCACTTTTTTTGTATTTTGTTTCGTGGTTTTTTCGCCACAAATACACGAATTTTTTTGGTGGTTTATTTCTTGATTTTTCGCCACAAATACACGAATTTTTTTTGGTGGTACATTTCTTGAATATAGCTACAAATTTACAAGACTTTTGGATGGGAAAGGTACAGACCATAACCTGCTAGCCCCGATAGTAGCGGTATAAATGCAATGTGTTGGCTGCCTAAAACGTTGGCGCATTTATAAGAGCGAATAGCGGGACTTTCTAATACGACGAAGCACCCAACCCTTCGCTCCTAATAAAAGAAAAATAAATTTTACTTCATTCTTTAGGATGAAGTCAGAAGAACCTCAAAGTCACCAGTTACTAAATACAATCTCAATCATGAAACATTTAATCCTCTTATTATTAGCCTTTTCTTCCTTCACTTTATTTGCTCAAAAAACAACTTTATCGGGAAAAATCCTTGATAAAGAATCTAAGGAAGGACTCATTGGTGCCAATGTAGTGGTTGGGGCTGGAATCGGAACGATTACGGATTTTGATGGTAATTATACGATTGATTTAGACAATGGAACCTATGAAGTGGTTGCTTCTTATATTGGTTATGCGACACAAACGCAAACGGTTGAGTTGAAAGGAGGAGCGCAAAAGTTGGATTTTGAAATGGGTCTTGATCAACTGCTTGATGAAGTGGTCGTGACGGCTGATATTGCAATAGAACGAGAAACGCCTGTTGCTTTTTCCAATATTCCAACCATTAAGTTGAATGAAGAATTGGCGGCACAAGATTTACCAATGGTTTTAAATTCGACACCTGGTGTCTATGCAACAGAATCAGGTGGAGGCGATGGGGATGCCCGTATTACCATTCGAGGATTTAATCAGCGAAATATTGCAGTCATGTTGGATGGAATACCTGTCAACGACATGGAAAATGGATGGGTGTATTGGTCCAATTGGTTTGGATTGGATTTGGTGACGAAAACCATGCAAGTACAAAGAGGATTGGGAGCTTCTAAATTAGCCATTCCATCTGTTGGTGGAACCGTTAATATTTTAACGAAAGGAATCGACTCTAAACGCAATATTTCTTTTAAACAAGAAGTCGGAAATAATGGATATTTGCGTTCTACTTTTGGTTTTACCAGTGGGCGTTTAGACAATGGATTTGGTGTTTCCGTAGCAGGTTCTTACAAGCGAGGCGATGGTTGGGTACAAGGCAATTTTACCGAAGGATATTTTTACTATGTAAGAGTGGACAAAGACTTTGGAAAACACTTAATCAGTGCTTCTGCCTTTGGTGCGCCCCAAAAACATGGACAGCGTTCATTCCAAGTGGGTATTGGAGAGGTGAGCACCGAATTTGCCAAAGAGATGTTTGAAGGCACAGACGAAGAGTATGATCTATTGAATCAAAGAGCTTACTTAGAACAAAGAATTTTAGATTTGACAGCCGTTCCTGCTTTGACAGATGAAGAAGCTGTTGCCCTTGCTGAAGGCGAATTATCTGATGTAAATGCCAGTTTGGATCAAAAAGGCTTTTTGGATGAGTCGGGCAATTTGATGGACGGACATCCTTTACTGAACAATTTTGTGGATTCAATAGGAGCTGCCAATAACGGTCTTCGTTTCAATGAACATGTGGGAACCTACGATGGGGAAGAATTTAATACCCGTCAAAATTATTATCACAAACCTCAATTCAGCATTCGTCACTCTTGGACTCCCAACCCAAGATTTTTCTTATCCAATGTTGCTTATCTTTCTATTGGAAATGGAGGAGGAATTGCTCCTACAGGAACCATCAATTATGACGATATTGGTGGCTCATCAGGTATTTTAAGAGCAGGCATCAATAATCATTTTTGGTATGGATTACTCTCCACCACTAGATTCACTCTTAGCGAAACCTTGACTTTTTCGGGTGGATTGGATTTAAGAGATTATCAAGGCGATCATTATCGAATCGTTCATGACCTTTTGGGAGGGGAATCATTTATAGACAATGGAGTCGAATATCAGGAAGGAGATACCTACCAGTATGACCAAACAGGCTTGGTTCGTTGGGGAGGTGTTTTTGGATTATTAGAATATAAAAAAGAGCGTATTTCTTCTTTCATCAATCTTTCAGGTTCTTATAGCGGCTATGGATTAGAGGACAATTTTAATGGACAAACCATTGATTATGTTTGGATTCCTGGATTTACAGCCAAGACAGGAGCTTCTTTTAAAATCAATGATACGCACAATGTTTTTGGTAATATAGGTTATCTTTCTAAGCCTCAACGTTGGGCAAATGTCATTCAGAATAATCGAAATAATTCAAGTGAAGCGGTCTTATTTAAGCAATATGATAACGAGAAAATATTTGCGATAGAAGCAGGTTATGGTTTTAAAAGTACGGTCTTTTCTGCCAACATCAACGCTTATAACACCGTCTGGGACAACAAACCTTTAGATCGTGCGCCAACAGAATTGGAAGACCCAGAAGATCCTTCATCCAACCGTATTCCGATCAATGTTTTCGGAATTTCCGCTTTACATCAAGGAGTCGAATTAGATTTCGTCTATAAGATGAATAAAAAAGTGAATATAGAAGGATTGGCTTCTCTTGGAGATTGGATTTGGAATTCTACAGCGACAGCGATCAAAAACAATGGGGATACTTTAACCTTTGATGCCAAAGGGGTACACGTAGGAGATGCCGCCCAGTTACAATTTGGTGGATTGGTACGGGTCGAGCCTATCAAAAATTTATACTTTAAATTGAAAGGTACTTATTTTGGTCGCAACTACTCTAATTTCTCTCCCGAAAGTTTACAGGGTGGCAATGCTCGAAAAGAGTCTTGGAGAATGCCCGACTATTCGATTTTCAGTTTTCACACAGGCTATCGTTTCAAAATTCAAGATGTTAAATTAGATGCCCGTTTCAATTTAATCAACTTATTCAATACCGTTTATATTTCTGATGCGACCAACAATGCTGAATTTTTATCAGGTAATAAATTTAATTTTGATGCAGCATCCGCCCAAGTTTTTTTTGGTCAAGGCTTCAGGTGGAATACTTCGCTGAGGGTGAGTTTTTAGATAGCGTTCATCGTTTACAATCAATAGTCGATAGTTATTCCGTTCTTTTCGTGGATTTTCTTTTGGAGGAGAGAACGGAAGGTCTTTCATCGTTACGAGTCTTCCCGCTATCCGTTCCTATGAATGCAGCCAAGCTCTACCGCAAGTCTTTTCGACTTGTGTTGTCAAGCTCTTGCATTCATACCACTACTATCGGGTCTAGTTGGTTATGTTCACAACTCATGATTGCCAGTAAAAAAAGCATCAACGAGGGTTTTTATGAACATTTAAAAGCCGCCATTCAAGTCAATAAAGAACGTCGTAAATTCTACGCTCAACAATCCAATGGAAAAAGCCGTAGTCTCTCCAATCGACTTATTTTATCAGAACGTTTACTATTACCTGTCGCCAAAATGATGGAACGACAAGCCTTCATTTTCAATACACAAGGCATTCCCATTATCCAAGCCGATTTTATTTCGATGCATGATATTAAGGACGCATCCACACCACCTGCCTATCAAAATATCGCCTCGCCTCCCATTTGGAAAGAACTCAAATCTTTACTCAAAGACTATAAAAAAAGCTGTAAAAAATCACTTGTCCAAGACGATTTAAAAACGATGGGAGATGCATCCTTTCATTTACTCCAAACTCTAGAAAAGTTAGAACAAACCCATCAATGTCATTTTGCGATGACCAAGCATTTGATAGAATCCATTGCCTACCAAGTTTTGCGAGGCATCCAATATGCCCAACTCTCCAATAATGCCACTCTTTCCCTTTCTAAAAAAATGATACGTTTACACCTAATGGGCATTAGTTCTTTACTCATTTCTTTCGATAAAAAAGCACAAAAATTACATCAAGAAGGCATTGGTATCATCGTGAATGATGTGCCTGAAATTAAATTCTAATTTCTAAAGCGGTTCATTTTCTATAGGTTGAGACCGCAACAACCTAGCCCCGATAGAAGTGGTATTCGTGTGAAGCGTTGGCTTCGCAAAACGTTGGCGACACGAATGAGAACGGATAGCGGGACTTTCCAATACGATGAAAGAAAAACCTTTCGCTTCTGATAAAAAACACCTTATTTTTTATTGTATCTTTGTGCCATGAAGATGGGCTATACTTTTGATGATATTTTATCTTTACTAGAGGGAACACTAATCGGGGAACAATCCACTACTCAAATAGAACATTTACTTCTTGATAGTCGAAAAATTGTGTTTCCTGAAAGTGCCTTGTTTTTTGCTTTAAAAGGAGCGAAAAGTGATGGACATCTATACTTAGAAGATGCTTATCAAAAGGGCGTTCGACATTTTGTTATTAGCGAAAAAAATGAGGTCAAATCCTTCCCAAATGCTCATTTTATTTTAGTGAAAGATACCTTACAAGCCCTTCAAACACTTGCCCAACACCATCGCTTACAATTTATACAACCCATCGTTGGAATTACGGGAAGTAATGCCAAAACCATCATCAAAGAATGGTTGTATCTTTTGTTATCTGAAGAATTAGCTGTCGTGCGAAGTCCTAAAAGTTATAACTCTCAAATCGGAGTACCTTTATCAGTTTGGTCACTCAAAAGTCATCATCAAATCGCTATTTTAGAGGCAGGGATTTCGGAAGTAGGAGAGATGCGGAATTTACAGAAAATCATCCAACCCACCATTGGCATTTTCACCAATATTGGCTCGGCACATGATGCAGGTTTTGAAAGTCAAACTCAAAAAATACAAGAAAAACTCCAGCTTTTTCAGTCAGTTGAAACGCTAATCTATCGAAGCCAACACACCGCCATCCATCAAGAAATACAAGTATCTTCGTCCAATGAAATAAAACTTTTATCTTGGTCTTTGGATGAAAAAAATGATAAAGGAATTACTTATACAACATTGGGAAGCATCAGACAACAAACGCAACTTAGAGCCGTTTATCACGAGATAGACTTTGTATTTTCTTTGCCTTTTAAAGATGCTGCCAGTATTGAGAATGCCTTACATTGTTGGAGTCTTTTAATTCATTTGAAACAAGCAGGAAGGCTTCATAAAACGTGGGCTTTTTATACCAAAAAAGTATTGAGTTTGGAAGCAATGCCGATGCGTTTAGAACAAAAAGCAGGTGTACACAATTGTATTTTGATAGACGATGCTTATAATGCCGATGTCGAAGCCTTAAAAATTGCTTTAGATTTTCAAAGCCAACAAAATCGCCATTTGCCTAATTCCTTGATTTTGACCGATATATTGCAAAGTGGACAAGCTCAAAAAAACTTGTATCAATCCATCGTTCATTTGCTCCAACAAAAAAAACTACATCGCTTTATTGGTATTGGATCAGCTATAGGACAACATCAAAAACTTTTTAAAAAAATAGCTCAACAAGTTTCTTTTTATACAACGACCAATGATTTGTTACAAAACTTAGAAAAGGAAGATTTTAAGAATGAGTGTATTTTATTTAAAGGCGCACGTTCCTTTCAATTAGAGCGAGTGGTCAATGCTTTATCACAAAAATTGCATCGCACCATTTTGGAAATCAACCTCAATGCCTTTGCCAATAATTTACAAGTTTATCGAAGTTTATTAAAGCCTGATACTAAAATTATGGCAATGGTGAAGGCTTTTTCTTATGGAGCAGGAACCTACCAAGTCGCCAATATTTTGCAATTTCACAAAGTTGATTATTTAGCTGTTGCTTATACGGATGAAGGTATCGCTTTACGACAAGCAGGGATTACCTTGCCCATTATGGTTTTGAATCCTGATACAGCGACTTATGATGCCCTTTTTCGCTATCATTTAGAACCTGAAATTTATGATTTAACCCAACTGGAAACATTGGGGCAGTATCGTCAGCCTTTAGATATTCACCTCAATTTTGATACAGGTATGAATCGTTTGGGCTTGCAGGAAAATCAGTTGGAGAAGGTCTTAAATGTATTGAGTCAATATCCTAACTTGAAAGTGGCTTCTGTCTTTTCTCATTTGGTGGCAAGTGATGATAAAAGTCATCAGGATTTTACCTTACATCAGTTAGGATTTTTTAAAAAAATGGCTCATCAAATCGAAAAAGGATTAGGGTATTCCATCCTTAAACATATTCTGAATACAGCAGGGATTGTACATTATCCAAACTATCAAATGGATATGGTGCGTTTAGGTTTAGGATTGTATGGGGTCGATGTCACCCAACAACTAACCCATCAACTTGAACTGGTCAGTCGTTTGAAGTCTTATATTTCGCAAATAAAAGAGGTTAAAGCTGCTGAAACGATCGGATATAATCGCAGTGGAGTCGCACAAAGAGACTCTAAGATAGCGACCGTCTCTATTGGTTATGGTGATGGCTTGATGCGTTTATCAGGCAATGGCAAATTTGCCTTCAAAGTACATGGGCAACTGGCTCCCATTATTGGAAATGTGTGCATGGATATGTGTATGATTGATGTTACAGATATACCCCATGTACAAGAAGGAGAGGAGGTCATCATTTTTGACAACCTCGAATCCTTGAATCGTTTAGCACAAGCCTGTCAAACCATCTCCTATGAGATTTTGACGCTTATATCAGGAAGAGTGAAACGGGTTTATTATCAGGATTAAGTGACTGGTGACAAGTGGCTGGTGAC